>CAZARO010000090.1:0-10438 GCA_964487165.1 uncultured Solibacteraceae bacterium
GCCTTCCTCACGTATTCCTGATGATGCACTACCTGTAGCGCAACCAGTTTTACAAAGATGGCCCCGCCCCAGATGAGGACGATCCCGGCGAGCCATGCTAATCGTCGCTCGACCATGTTGCGTAGCGTCCTCCAATCGCGTCCTGCGCTGCTTAGTGCCGAACCATGGCAACTTTGCTGTCGCCAGTATTATCCAGGTGTACCACCTGGCTGGCGGTCGGCGAGATCAGGTGCTGACCCTGCGCCAGCCGGTCCAGCCGCTCCGGACTGAGTAACTGGGCTTCTTGCAGCTCCAGGGTGCGCCGCTCGTTGGCCAGTTTCTGCGCTTCCACGCGCAGCGATTCCAGCTTGTATCCGGCAACCGTATTGGCCACGCTCGGAGCCAGGACACCGCCCAGAAACGCCAGCGTCAGGCAGGCCACGCCGATCACAGTCCAGCAGGCTCCGCCCGCGCGCGGATCGGCTTGGCGGACCAGTTTCGAATTATCCATCTTCTTGGGACGGAAATAGACGTCCTCAAACGGCAGGGCGCGCAATTGGAAGGGATCCCGCTCGGGCTGCCGATCGTCTATCCGGCTGGCAGCCGGCCGCCCCACGGGCACTCGAATGCCCGCCATCGCCTGGTGTGTTATCAGAATTTCCGGTCTCGTCGCCATGGCTTATTCACTCACTCCGTCGATCGTCACCGCGCGCAGTTTGGCGCTGCGCGAGGGTGGGTTATGGCTGATCTCCTGGTCACTGGGCTGAAGCGGGTGCTTGGTAAGTATCTCGGCCCGTCCGCCGCGTCCCAGCTCTTTGAATCGTTCCTTTACTTTCCGGTCTTCACTCGACATAAAGCTGATTACTACCATTCGGCCGCCGCTTCTTACTAAGCCGGGCCCGATGTCGAGTAACTTGTCCAATTCCCCGGGTTCGTCGTTGACCTCCATTCGCAATGCCATGAAAGTCTTGGTGGCAGGATGCAAACGGCCCGTCCGGGGCACGGCCCGCGACACTACATCGGCCAGATGGAGTGTGCTTCGTATGGGCCGTGCACGGACGATTGCTCTGGCTATCTTCCGCGACCCCCTTTCTTCGCCTAACCGGTAAATCAGCTCGGCGAGTGCCTTTTCGGCTGTATAATTGACTAAGTCGGCCGCGGTCATGCCGGTATCTTGCGACATCCGCATGTCCAACGGCCCATCGGTCAAGAACGAAAAACCCCGGTGCGGCGCTTCGGCTAACTGGAAGCGGCTTACTCCCAGATCCGCCAGCAGGCCGTCCACCTTCTGAAACCCTTCGGCCTGGATGGTGGATCGCAGTTCGCTGAAAGTCCCCTGGCAATAGCGGATTCGCTCCGCCCATGGCGCCGTTGCGGCCCGCGCCAGCGCCAGAGATTCGGCGTCGCGGTCGTTGGCAATCACCACTCCCGTAGTGAGCCGCTGGGCGATCAATCCCGTATGGCCTCCCAGCCCCGCGGTGGCATCCAGATACACGCCTTCCGGCCGGATCGCCAGCAGCGACAGAGCCTCTTCCGCCATGACTGGAAAATGCATAGGTCATCAGTTCAGACCAGCGGCCTCCAACTTACCCACATCGTCCGCGGCGATCTGCGCGGCCTCGCGCTTGCGCTCCTCGTAAATGGCTTCGGTCAGAATCTCGATGCGGCCGCGATAGGCGAACAGCCGCACCGGCTGATTCTCGATGCCCAACTCGCGCCGCAATTCGGGGGAAAAGAGGATGCGGCCCTGGCCGTCCATCTCGCTCTCGGAGCCCAGGTCGGCTGCATTAAAGGCCACATGGCGCGCCAGGCGGACATCGTCGCGGTAGTTTTCAAAGAACTTTTCGTTGCCTCGCCAGACTTCCATCGGGTACACTTGAGCCGTGCGGCGGTCCAACGACGTGACAAATAATTTCTTCTCGCGCAACGCGGAAAAATATTGCTGGAAGGCCGCTGGAAGTTTCAGCCGGCCCTTATCGTCGAGCCTGCTGGGGTACATACCCCTCGGCGGCTCGACCATCAGCATCTGTTGCGCCAGGATCTCCACTTTTGATCCCCATTCAGGCTAAAATCTACCATTTCTAGGCCATATTTTAACCACAACCAATGGTGCCACACCACTTCGGCTTTGGCAAGAGATATTTGCAGGATTTTTACGGGAAGATTACTGGAATCAGTGCGTTAGTGTGTGTTAGCGCGCCCCAACCACTGCGGCACTAATTGCGGGACACACTACATATAGATCACAAGGCGAAGAAAACGAGAAGAAGAGAGTCGTGCCCCGGAAGTGGACGAAAAGGGGGGCGTTTGCAGGAATCGGCATGTCCACTTTCGCGGGCTGAAATCCGCGCCACCAAGATGTGTCGATCGCGTGGGTGGGTTGGGCTTCAGAGGAACTTGCAATCTCCGGCTCATTGACCGCTCCCTCGCGGTCGCGGCTCGGTAGGCTCTGGCAGATACAGAGGCGCCATTCCGAGCCGCGCGCGCAAGCAAGCGGTTCTTCGAATTTTGCAAGTCCCTCTTCGGCCCGCCGGTTAGGGAGCAAATTGCACGCGCCCAAATCTATTGCTGAATTGGGACCGTGCTGTTCGGGCCGAAAACGCCCGGCACGCCGGAGCCGGAATTGGCGGGCACAATGCCGATGGAGATCGGCACGTTGTTACCGGTCGGTGCGTTGGTAGGAATCAGTACCTCCACTTCGTAGACGCCGATCAAGCCCGGCGACGCATGCGCCGCCACCACCTGCACAGACGCGTTGGATCCCGGGAAACCGACCTGCACCGTACCGGCGACCAGGGATTCCACAGCGGAGATGTACGAATTCGGGTCCTCAATGCTATCGGTGCCCACCTGTGGATTGGTGGTCCCCAGACCGGTCAGGTAGAAGCGGGCGTATTCGCCCTGCCGGACCGGGTTATTGGGATCCTGGGAGTCGGAGCCGCCAATATCGGCAAAGGATCCGTCGCCGCGCACCGCTACGGCGCGGCTGACTCCGTCGGACATCACCTGCTGGAAGATGCCCGGACTGACGGCGGAGATAGGGATGTTGGTAGTCGCCGTCCCGCCGCCATTCACGTTGACCGTCACCGGCACGCTGGAGCCGGGCGTTACTTCGCACGGCACCTGCAGAGTAACCTCGGGGTAAGTAGCGCCCATCCCGACCCTGACGATCGGCGCCGAACTCCCGCTGAAAGTGACGCTCAGGTTGTTGACCGATTTGGGGAGCCGGCCAAAGATGGGGCCGGGAGTAAAGTCAGCGGTTCCGTCGGGCATGAGCCCCGGGGCGGCGAGGATAGCCAGGCTGCAGGGTGAGAGCGCACCTACCTGCCGGCTGGCGGCGTTGAGAAAGCTGGAGGGCGAGATCTGCGGACCTGCGCCGATGACTGTCAGGTTGAAGGTTACGGAATATCCGGCGGCAATGGAAGCATTGACAGTAGCCCCTCCGGGCGCCGTGCCGGCCGACACGGTAATCGACGCCTGCCCGCTGCTATTAGTGGTAACGGCAGCGGCCGACAGACTGATGGGGCCGGCGCTGGAGAAATTGACGGTGTATCCCGCGACTGGTCCGGCGGTACTATTTACCTGCACCACCAGCGGCTGAGCGAACGTTGCGCCGGCGATGGCGGCCTGCGAATTTCCGCTGACGATCGCTACGCCGTTGGGCGGAGGTGCACTGGAAGCGGTCGTGACGGTAAGGGTAAAAACCTGAGACAACGTACCGGCGAGGGCAGTCACAATAGCGGTGCCGGCGACAGTTCCGGCCGTCACCGTTACCGATGCCTCGCCATTGGAATTCGTGCTGACCGTGGCCTGCGGCAAGCTCACCGGCCCGCTGACAAGGTACTGCACCGGGTAATTCGCCACCGGTCCGGATGGGTTGACCACTTGGACTACCAGTGGCAGGGCAAAATTCGTCCCCACCTGGGCGGTCTGATGATCGCCGCTGATCTTGTCCAACGCGGTGAGAGCACCCCGAACGGTTTCCTGGAATGTCGCCGATATGCTGGCGTTGTTTTGTAGCGCGCAGGTTATCGCGGCGCCCGCGGATGCCTGCTGATCGAGGCTCACCGTCTCGGAAACTTCGCCGTTGCTGTCCGTGACCGCATTGCCGGTGCCCAGAACCACGGCACCGCTCGGCACAACCGACCATACCATGGTCTGCCCTTGGACGGCGTTGCCATTGGCGTCTACTAATTTCGCGACCAGCGGGTTCAACTGCTGGCCAACGGCGCCGACCTGGTTATTGCCGCTGACAATCTGCACCGCAACCGGAGCGCCGGCAACGGATGTAAAAGTAAAGGGCCCGAATTCCTGCAGGTAGAGTGCGGTGCTGATGTCGGTACCCGGCACGCCGCCGACCAGCAGGTAGAATGTCCCGGTTCCGCTGCCGTTGAATACCGGGTAGCAGTTGGTGTTCCCCTGCGAATCGCTGAGCACTGAGCCCGGATCGGCGTAGCCGCCTTGAGAGGCGCAGCCCAGCGCCGGCGAGGCTTGCTCGTTCAATATGCGGACCGAAATGTTCGGCACACCGCTGCTGGCGATGCCCGCGCCGGCCACTCGCGTCTGGATGGGAGTGCTAAGCGTGGCACCGACGTTGGCCGACAGAGTGGCGCTGGCGAGGCTGGCCGCACCGAATTGGGGAGAGCTGGCCTGAACTCCGGAGGCTCCCGATACCAGCTCAGATTGCGTCTCCGTAAAGACAACGCTGCTGTTATTGGAGCTTGCCTGGATGCTAGCCGCCAGGTATGGCACGCCCGCGGAGGTGTAGTTGGAAGCGATGGCTTCGGTCGCGACGCCGGTGCCGTCCGTGAGAGAGGTGGGGCTGGTCAAGTTTATCTGACCGCTTGTGACGGTCCAGGCGACCGTTGCTCCGGCCACCGGATTCCCATTAGCGTCGGTCGCCTTCACGGAAATCGCCTGGAACGAGTTTAGTGTGGCAGTCGCGCAATTGCAGGCCGCCTGACCATTGCCGGACTGTACCGCTAAGTGCGCCACTGCTGAAGTCTGTGCCGGCGCCAGACGCGATCCTGACAGCGCTACAATCAGGCCGGCAAACACGATTGATCGAGACAAAGATACCTCCTTGGTTGGGGCGAAAGGGGACGGACGTGGATAGGACGCTGAGAGAACCTCAGTGTGGAAGCTCACCGTGGGCTGCCCCCTGTCGGCGAGGCTCGGGGACGAACACGCAGTCACCGTTTGGAATGATAGATCGTTTTCCGGATATTCGTCCAGTTATATGGTACGGGGAGGACAAGGAGTATCGGGATGCGGCTTCATGATCAGTGGACGGCGAGGCACAAAAAAAGGGGGGCCGAAGCCCCCCGTTCAAAAGCAATGTTGCACGCGCCGGAATCTATTGCTGAATTGGGACCGCGCTGTTCGGGCCGAAAACGCCCGGCGTGCTGGAACTGGAACCGAAAGGAACGATGCCGATAGAAATCGGTACGTTGTTACCGGTCGGCGCGTTATTGGGGATCAGGACCTCCACTTCATAGACGCCGATCAAGCCCGGCGCCGCATGGGCCGCCACCACTTGCACGGACGCGTTGGACCCGGGGAAGCCGGCCTGCACCGTGCCTGCAACCAGGGACTCCACACCAGCGGGGTTCGTCGGCGACGAGACGTACGAATTCGGGTCCTCAATGCCATCGGTCCCCACCTGCGGATTGGTGGCCCCCAAACCGGTGAGGTAGAAGCGGGTGTATTCGCCCTGCCGGACCGGGTTGTTGGGATCGTAGGAATCGGCGCCGCCAATATCGGCGAAGGATCCGTCGCCCCGCAGCGCCACCGCGCGGCTGACTCCGTCGGACATCACCTGCTGGAAGATACCCGGGCTTACGACCGCGATGGGGATGTTGGTAGTCGCGCTCCCACCGCCATTTATGTTGACCGTCACCGGCACGGCGGAGCCCGGCGTTACTTCACACGGCACCTGCAGGGTGACTTCGGGGTAGGTTGCGCCCATCGCGACCCGCAGGATCGGCGCTGGGACGCCGCTGAAAGTGACGACCAGATTGTTGACCGATTTGGGGTAGCGGCCGAAGATGGGACCGGTGGTCAGGTCGGCGATTCCGGCGTCGGGCGTGAGTCCCTCGGCGGTGAGGATAGCCAGGCTGCAGGGTGAGAGCGCACCTACCTGACGGCTGGCCGCATTTAGAAAACTGGAGGGCGAGATCTGCGGACCGGAGGGAGTGATAGTCAGGTTGAAGGTCACCGAAAATCCGCTGACGGAAGCGTTGACGGTGCCTGTTCCCGGAGACAGACCAGCCGTCACGGTAATAGAAGCCTGCCCGCTGCTGTTCGTAATTGCGCTAGAGCCCGAGAGACTGAACTGGCTGCTGGAGGAGAAATTGACGGTATATCCAGAGATCGGTCCGGCGGTGCTATTGACCTGTACCACCAGCGGCTGGGCGAAAGCAGCGCCGATGATGGCGGTCTGCGAATTTCCGCTGATGATCGAAATCCCATTAGGCGGAGGTGCAGGGGAACCAGAGGTGATGGTAAGCGTAAAGCTATAAGTCAATACTCCGGCGACCGCAGTCACAGTGGCTGTGCCGGGGAGATTTCCGGCCATCACGGTAACCGATGCGTCCCCCAGGGAATTGGTGCCGACAGTGGTTGACCCAATCAGGCTGACCTGCCCGCTGACGAGATACTGCACCGGGTAACCGCTCACCGCTCCGGCTCCGTTGACCACCTGTACCACCAACGGAAGGGCAAAATTCGTCCCCACCTGGGCGCTCTGATTGTTGCCGCTGATATAGTTCATGGCGGTAAGAGCGCCTCTGACAGTCTCCTGGAACGTCGCCGATATGTTGCTATTGCTCTGCAGCGCGACCGTTATCGCGGCGCCCGCTGAGGCTAGCAGGTCGAGATCTACCGAGATGGAAACTTCGCCGTTGTTGTCGGTTACCGGGCTGGTATTGGACAAGCCGACTGCGCCGGCGGGAATTACCGACCAGACCATCGTCTGCCCCTGCACGGGGTTTCCATTAGAATCCACCAATTTCGCGACCAGCGGCTGCAACTGCTGGCCAATGGCGCCTACCTGGTTATTGCCGCTGACGATCTGCACCGCGGCCGGAGCGCCGGCAATGGAGCTGAAGTTGTAGGGGCCGTAGACTTGCATGTACAACGCCGAGTTGATATCCGTGCCCGGAACACCGCCGATCAACACATAATATGTGCCGGGGCCACTGCCGGAGAACGTCGGGTAACAGTTGGCGAAGCCTTGCGAATTGCTCAGCACAGACCCCAGGTCGGCGTAGCCGCCGCCATTGGTTCCCTGAGCATTACTGGAGCACGTGAGAGCAGGGGAGCTTTGTTCGTTGAGGATGCGGACGGATACATTCGGCACACCGTCACTGGCCGTTCCATAGCCGCCCATAAAGACCTGGATGGGAGTGGAAAGCGTGCTTCCGACGTCGGCCGAGAGAGTCGCATTGCCAAGACTCGCGCCGTTCAGCGTAGGGGGATCGGCCTTAATGGCGGAGACACCATTGGCCACCAGGGACTGCGTCTCGGTAAAGACCACCGTGCTGTTATTACTAGTGGCTTGAATGGTCGACACTAAGTACGGAATCGCACCAGCCACGTTGACGAAGCCGCCGATGCTCATTGTCTGGGTGGCTATGCCGTTTCCGGCGGTGACGCTGGTAGAACCGCCGATGGCCATCTGCCCGCTGGTCACGGTCCAGGTGACGGTTGCGCCTGACACTGGATTACCATGGATGTCGGTCGCGATCACTGAAATCGGCTGAAATGCCTGCAGCGTGGGCCCCAGGCAAATGCATGCCACCTGGCCATTGCCGGACTCCGCGCTCAGGCTTTGAACGCTTGAAGTCTGCGCCAGTGCCAACGGGGCTCCTGACATGGCGACCATAGTGGCAAGTACGAGGATTTTCAATCTAGGCAAAACTACCTCCTGGTTCCGGGGGAACGGGAATTGTTTGGATGGACGCGGAGAGAATCTCAGTGTAGCACTAATTCTCAAAATTCGGGCCGGCAGTCTCCGCGCGCCCACAAAAAAAAAGAGGAGGGCCGAAGCCCCCCTCTTTTGCTGTGACTACTAACCGAGGTTTAGTGAGCCAACGTTTCGATGCCGGCGACACCCGTGCGGGGGCTGCCGATGCCGACTTTGGAAAGTTCCAAAGCCAGGTAGCTGGACCACAGATTGCGGATACCGAGGTCTGTCACCGCTGCATATCCATGAGCGTACTGGAAGTTGCAGACAGCGATCACATACCCCTGGAAGCCGGTCAGAGTGGCCGAAGCCAGCACCGACTGTACCTGTCCCGCGGGAACGATCGGGAAGCAATTCGTTCCAGGCAGCGGGTTGGAGATCTGGTCGCAACCGGGCACCGTGGTTTGCAGCGGTGTATTCCCAGCGGCGGCCACCGTTACGCCGTAGCCATACAGTTTGCAGGAGCCAGTCTGGTTTACGGTCCCAAACGGATCCCACGAAGTGTTGGCGACTGCGATGCCGGTGTCAAAGCCCGATGCTCCGGTAACGAACGGATAGAGCAACGTGGTCTGGCAGAGTTGGATGGTGGTCCACTGGCCTTGCTGCGTCTTGACGATGGCGAAGCGAGGTGTGGGCAACGTACCTTGTATCGTGGAAGCGCTGAAGGTCCCGCCACCGGGTTCCGGAGCGTAGCTCAACGATACGTTATTAACTGGCGCACCCAGCGGCAGCACGGTAATCGGTAACCCGTAAGGATTAGTCGAAGTCGCGCTGGTGGCGGAGTAACTGATGTACACACTGAACGTCAGTACATCTTGCGCCGACGGGTTGGAGTTGGTGACTTCCCAAATCGCGGTTGCCACGCCGGACGAGTTGGGGGACAGCGCGATAGCGTAGAGGCCGTCGCTGCCTACAACCTTGGACGTGATGGGTGCGAAGTTGGTGCCATCGGGTGTTGCTTCACCGCTGTTGGTGCCGACGAGGACGGCGTACGGAAGAACAGACGTGCCGCCGATGATTGCCGGTGCGGTACCGCTGGAGGTAACCGATACGTACATGGTGAGGCCAGCCGGGATGTTGGTGAATACCGCCTTCAAGCGGGATCCGTAATCGGCCAGACCAGCAGTATACGTGCCAGACGTGACCGAAGTCCAAAGTTGCGGGAATACAAAACCGGATTCCGAGTTGGCTGCGAAGCCGCCGTACAAACCGCCAGGAATATTCTGGTTGTTGGTAGTGGCAGGGCCTATGTTCAGCGCCTCAGCAGCAAACGTTGTGTTGCCGGTTGAGTTGCCTGGAATTCCGTTGCTCGCGCCTCCTGGGACTACGCGGGTCTTGAAGCCGGTTGCGAAGCCCTCCGTAAAGATCAGGTTTGCGGTGAGCGCCACACTGGCGGGCGTGCACTGTTGGAACGGATTCGCGGTGGACTGCACAACCGCGGCGTTCATGGAAGGACCAACCACGCCAACCAGGATGTTCTGGTAAGTTACCGGCAATACCTGGTTCGGGCTGGTGGAAATCAGGACGTTCACCTGGCCGTTGGAACCGAGATAGCTCGGAACCGGAACGCGAACGTTGGTGATGCGGAAGGTCCGCGTTACACCAGTGGTGGCCGGAGGAAGAACCGGGACGTTGTAGAACGTCACAGTGTTCGGGCCGAAGTCGCCAATCTTGCCCTGATATACGTTCTGGGCGCTGGTGGCGCTATTGTACGTCGGATTCGGCACGGCAACTTCATAAGTCTTGCTGGCGTCCAGGCCTACCTGAACGTTGCAGGAACTGCCGCCGGTGTTCTGCTGCTGGGCCGTGGTGCAAACGACCTGCGGAGCCTGCGGTCCAAAACCGCCGGTTGCGCCGGTGGTGATGTTGGAGCCGGCCTCGTCGATGATCAGCAGCGCTTCAGAAGCTCCGTTTGAGCTCAGATAGCGGCTGGTGATCGGCACGCCGGGTTCTTCGTAAACAACAATGTTGGTGGTGGGGATTGCGGCGCCTACCTGCAGGTCCGGACCACCGGTGCAGCTGATGACGATGTCACCAGTCAGTTCGGTGAAACCTTCCGGCCTCAGTTCAGGCGTACCGGCGGCGGCGGCCGTGCAGGCGAGCAAGCTGTTCGCGCTGCCATTCGCCACACCAACCTGTGCGCTGGCCGCACACGCCATTACGGCGATAACGGCTAGCACAGTAAACCATCTGCGAAAATCTGCCATTTGCTTCTCCTTGTAAAGTGCGAAGTTGAACCGGTCGAAGTTCTCTTTCAACCTGAGCCTCAAATCGGGTCTCAATACTCTTTCACCTTGGGAACTTCTCCGTGTCGGGCGGAGAATTTCTTCCGAGCGGCCACCAAGCCGGACGCCGGAATTACTGCTAACCCTTACTCGCGGCACGCATTTTGTTAAATCTCTGCCTGCTCTTCGAGTACCAATACAAAAATGCACACTACAACCGGACGCGGTAAAAGATAGTCTTAACTGAATGCGCACTCCGTGTCAAGGG
>CAZARO010000091.1:0-10346 GCA_964487165.1 uncultured Solibacteraceae bacterium
CACGTGGTTGGGCCCGGAGACGTAATCGCCGGCGGCTTCGGGGCTGTAGGGACCGATGAAAACGCTGCCGGCGTGGCGGATGCCGGGGAGCAGCGAGGCATCGGGAATGCTGAGATGCTCGGGTGCGAAGCGATTGGAAATCTCGACCGCCTCGGCGAGGGAGCGCACCAGCACGACGGCCGAATTGCGCGCGATGGACTGGCGTGCCACGGCGGCGGTGGGCAGATCGGCGAGTTGGCGGTCGACTTCCTTGACGACCGCGGCGGCCAGGCGTTTCGACGTGGTCAGCAGTACTGCGGAAGCGTCGACATCGTGCTCGGCTTGCGCCAGCATATCGGCGGCGAGATGGCGCGGGTCGCCATCGGCTGAGATGATGAGGATCTCGGTGGGCGCGGCGACGATGTCGATCCACACTTCGCCGGCGAGAAGCTTTTTCGCGGCGGCGACGTAGATGTTGCCGGGGCCGACGATGCGGTCGGCACGCGGCACAGTGCGGGTGCCGTAAGCGAAGGCGGCGATGGCCTGCGCGCCGCCCATTTGAAAAATGTGCGGCACATGCAGCAGGGAGGCCGTTCCGAAGACTTCGGGCAGCCTGCTGGGCGAGGCGACGCAGATGTTGCGGACGCCCGCTGCCTGCGCGGGAAGGACGGTCATCATGATGGTGGAGGGCAGCGGATAGCGGCCTCCGGGAATGTAGGCCGCCAGGGTGTCGATGGGCCGCACGATTTGGCCCAGACGGTGGCCGGGGGCAGCGTTGCGATTCCATTCCCGCGGCATCTGCTTGCCGGCGTACCACAGGATGTTGGCTGCGGCGACGGTGATGGCGCGGCGGAACGCGGGCGTTAACTGCTCGCGCGCGGCTGCCAGCTCAGGCTCCGGCACGCGCACGCTTTTGCGCGTGAGGCCATCGAATTGGCGGGCGTATTCGAGGAGCGCGCGATCGCCGCGAAGGCGGACGGCGTCCAAAATGGGCCGCACCACGGCCTCTGCTTCGGTAAGACGCGCCGCCTTGCGCGCCAGCAACCGGCCGACTTGTTTAGATTCGAGGATGCGCATCACAGCACGATTTTGTTGAGCGGATATTCCACGATGCCCTCGCCGCCCGCTTCTTTGAGGCGCGGGATGATATCGCGCACCGTGCTCTCATCGAGAATGGTGTTGACCGCCAGCCACTCTTCGTCGCTGAGGTGCGAGATGGTGGGCCGTTTGAGCGCCGGCAGCACAGCCAGCACGCCCGGCAGGTTGTCCTTATGGACATTGAGCATGAGGCCGACCTTGCCGAGCGCGTTGATGGCGCCCTCGAGGAGCATGCGCATATCTTCGAGTTTTTGCCGCTTGGCGGGCTCTTCCCAGGATGCCTTGTTGGCGATCAACTGGGTGTTCGATTCGAGCACCGTATCGATGATGATGAGCTTGTTAGCCCGCAGGGACGAGCCGGTCTCAGTGACTTCCACGATGGCATCGGCGAGCACCGGCGGCTTCACCTCGGTGGCGCCCCAACTGAACTCCACTTTGGCCTTCACGCCGTGCTGCGCGAGGTAGCGTTTGGTGGTGGCGACGAGCTCGGTGGCGATGACCTTGCCTTCGAGGTCTTCGACGCGGCGGAAGGGCGACGCTTCCGGCACGGCGAGCACCCAGCGCACTTTGCCGAAGCTCTGCTTGGCGTAGACGAGGTCGGCGACGGCAATGACGTCGGCCTCATTCTCCTGGATCCAATCGCGGCCGGTGAGGCCGGCATCGAGGACGCCGTCTTCCACGTAGCGGGCCATTTCCTGCGCGCGGATGAGCATGCATTCGACGGTGGGGTCGTCAATGACCGGGAAGTACGAGCGGCTGGAGGTGGTGATGGCGAAGCCGGCGCGGCGGAAGAGATCGATGGTGGCGTTTTCGAGGCTGCCTTTGGGGATGCCGAGCTTGAGGTTCACGACTTGCCTCCGTACACGGCGGCGGGATCGTAGGTGCGCTCTTCGGCGACGGTCCACGCGCCATTTTCGAGGCGGCGGAAGAAGCAGCTTTGGTATCCCTCATGGCACACGCCGGGGCCGAGGGCTTCCACTTTGAGGAGGACGGCGTCGCCGTCGCAGTCGGTGGAGATTTCCTTCACGGCAAGGCGATGGCCGGAACTTTCGCCTTTGAGCCACAGCTTGCGGCGGGAGCGGCTATAGAAGGTGGCGAAGCCGGTGGCGACGGTGGCCCGGAAGGCCTCTTCGTTCATGTAGCCGACCATGAGGACGCGTCCGGTGGCATGGTCCTGAATGACGGCGGTGACGAGGCCGTCGGATTTCTGGAAGTCGAGATTCATTCGCGCAATAAAAAAGCCCGCCGTTGGTGCTGGCGGGCGTCCTTTCCATTCGATTTACGAGGAAATCAGCAGACCACCCGTCGCGTGTGGGCATGGTGCCGATGATGATGCCGGGCGATGGGGTTAAGGGTCATGAGAATAAAGTGTAACAGAGATGCTGGGGCGGAGTCGAATATGGGCGGGTGCTTGACGTGAAAGTGGGCCTGGTGTCTGCCGGCGCCCTGGTAGGGGGATGGCATCCCAAATGTCACTTACATTCCCTATAAATGCTTATCCGCATAATTGGTGGGGCGGACGCCCTCGGGGGTGCCCTCTGGGCCCGCCGGCCCCCTGGCCGGCTTCCTTCGGCGCTAGGGGCTTGATTCTCCGAGATAAGACGAGACGAGGGCGTCCCGCGCGGACCAGGGGTCCGCCCCACAGTTAACCCGGAATCCCATCTTTCCCGCACGTAATGTAAGTGACATTGGGGATGGCGTCCTGCGGCCCGATTGTCAATCGATCCAGCCCGGCCCCGCGGCGCTGAGCGTGGGCGGGTTGCAAACCCGCCGCAGATTTCCAATCTGCCCCACATCAGGCAGTGGGCGCGTCAGACACCCAGCCCAGGAGTCAGCACCGGCCGAATGGCCGCCAGTTCCGGCGCGAAGAGCGACAGTTGCTCCGGGTCTGCGAACACCGCCTCGAAGTCCTCTGGCGTGAAGGCCCGTGCCAGCCGCGCTGCGAAGGTATCGCGCAGAACGCGCGCGTAGTGATTCACGTCGTAATCCCGTGTGTCCGCAGCTCCGCTTGCCACTCCGTCTTCCCCCTCCTCGATGACTCCGCCCGCGCCCGACCTCGTGCGGTATACCCGCACGCGATCGCCCACCCTCCACTGCGTCCGTCCGCTCGCCAGCATCGCTTCATATGCCAGCTCGCGCCGCGTCTCCCGCGTGGCGCGATACTCCGGCGGCGACTTCGTCAGCCGCACTCGCGACGAAACATCGTAGGCCGGCAACTCGCGCCGTCGAAGCGCGTCGAGAGTCGCGACATAGGCCTCGCGCACGCCGGCGACATCGCCCACCAGCAGACACGCGACCGCGCGGCGCAGAAATGCCTCGCCGAACGGCTCCGCCCTGCTCGACCGGAACGCCACCCCGCGAAGCACCAGCGAGCCGTCATAGCCCAGCAATGCGTAGTTCTTCGGCTCGTGCGACAGCATGGCCGCGTAACGCCCTTCGAATTCCAACTGCACCAGCGGCGGCAGCAGCGCCGCGACCTCCGCCACGACGCGCCGCTCATCCGCCTCGCGCCATTCCGCCGGCACCGCGAAATAGACGCCATCGGTGTCGGCCTCCAGCAGGGTCACGCCGCGAGCCGCCAGCTCATCGCACATTCGCTTCAGCGTGTCCCGCCCGCGGGAGGTCACAACGTTCGCCGCATGCACATCCGCGAAGCGCGTCAGGTCGCCGCCCGCCGCCAGATATCCATACGCCGAGTTCACCACCAGCTTCATGGCCGCCGACATAGCCTCGTACCCGAAGCGCTCCGCCGACCCCGCCAGGGACGCCCGCGCGCTGGCCTTGGCCTTCAAGCGAAGCTCCACCAGGCGATCCACCAGCGCCAGCATGGCGCCCAGATGATCGCGCGCCGGGCCGATGCGGTACGCGCGCATCAGCGAGGGATACAGGCTCGCGACGTCCGCCTTCACCACCCGGTGGGCCACGCCGGTGGCGAAGACGTACAACGCCGCTCCGCTGTGCGGCGTTCCGTCGCCGGCCCGGTGCGCCGGTAGCGCCTGCCCCGCGCGCAAGTAGGCGCGCACCAGCAACGGGTCGATCACGCCCGTGGCCGCGCCGGCGTCCGCCAGCCGCTCGTAGCGCCGCGGCGTCATTTGCGCCAGCGCGAACGCCGCGCCTCCCAGCATGCGCGCCAGCGCCGCGACTTCCTCCACGTCCGCAGTGGCATAGCGGCGCACGCGCTCGGGATCGCGGCGGTATACGGTATAAATCTGATCGCCGGGAATCTGTTCGCGATTGGGACCCGCGATCCCCAGGTGCCGCGCCACGGCTTTGAGGCCGTGATTGGGAAGCTCGCGCGTCGCGAAGTCGTAGCGCAGAACCGCGTCCAGGGTATCGATCAACTCGCGGCCGGGCGCGACGTAGCGCACCTTGCGCCCATCCTCGTTACCGCTCGAAGTGCCTCGCCGCGCTCCCCGCTGCCGCAATCCCGGCGCACCAGTGCGCCCCAGCGCCAGAGGAACTCCCAGTTTGCGCGCCCGCCGATCGAGGAACGGCAGATCGAAGCCGTGCAGATTGTGATTCTCGATCACATCGGGATCGGCATCGCGCACCGTCTCCACCAGCCGGCGGATCAACTCCGCTTCGCCCGCGTCTCCCTCGCTGCGGATTTCGAGCGTTCGCGCGACACCGGAAGGATCGCGCACCGCGATCATGAAGATGCGGTCGCGCTCGGCATCGAGCCCCGTGGTCTCGAGGTCGAACTGCATGCGCCGCAACTGGTCGAACGTCAGGCCGCGGAAATAGGTTCGCCCGGTCGCTACCAGATACTGTTCTTCCGGCGGCAGGATGAGCGCCGAGCTTTTCCCCAGCTCCCGCCAGCGGCCAGCGTGCGCCAGCGCTTTGCCATCGACGGCGCTCACCAGATAGCGCAGCGTTCCCGGCCCGTCTAGCTCGCGACAGCTCACCTCGCCGCTGGCCGTCTGTGCCGGATCGACGCGATCGACCAGCACCCACGGCCGGAAGCGCGCCTCTTCGCGCAGCAACTCGCCGGTCTCCGCCAGCCGTCGCCACACCACGGCGCGCCCGTCGGTATCCGCCCAGACGGAGACGATGCCCGGAGTCGGGTCCCAGCCCCACAGCCATTCGTCTTCTCGTCCGCCCGGCATTCGGCCCATTCTATCGGTTTGATATACTGGCCGGAGCGCGAGGGGCGCTTCCAGTCCGCGGAAAGGGCCATGCCCACCCACATGAAACACTCGAAGGTTACGAACCTTCTTTCAGCCTGACGGTGCGGACTCCAGGCTCGCAATGAAAGGAGATTCGTATGTTTCCCCATCCGCATGAGGCCCTGCCGCTTCCCGAGCGGCCGAACCTCGAAAATTACCGGAAGATCGCCAAATCGCTGGTCAAATCGGCCAAGTCCGGCGACGTAGCTGACTTGAGCGATTTCGCCCGCCGCCAGTTGGCTGACCGCCCCACGCTCGCCAAAGCACAGTTCGTCATCGCACGCACGTACGGCTTCGAAAGCTGGCCGAAATTCGCCCGCCATCTGGAAGCGCTGGCGCACAATTCGCCGGTGTCGCGATTCGAAGCGGCGGCCGACGCTATCGCCAACGGAGATGCCACCGCTCTGGCCGAGTTATTGCGCGCCGACCGCAAGCTGGCACGCGCACGCTCCACGCGCCGGCATGCGGCCACGTTGTTGAACTATGTCGCGGCCAACGGGGTGGAACAGTATCGCCAGAAAACGCCGCGCAACATCGTGGAGATCGCAAGAATGCTGGTGGATGCCGGCGCCGAAGTGAATGCCGAGGCCAATCTCTATGGCGGCGGGTGCGCGACTCTCGAGTTAGCGGCCACCAGCGTCCATCCGCAGCGCGCGGGTGTGCAACTGGAGTTGCTGCAATGCCTGCTCGACCGAGGCGCCTCGCTCGAAAAGCCGTCGCTGATTACGGCCTGTCTCGCCAACGGGCGGCCGCAGGCGGCTGAATTCCTCGCCGCGCGGGGCGCGCGAATCGACCTGCCGGCGGCCGCGGGCCTCGGCCACTTGGACGCCGTGCGCACACTCTTCGATACCGGCACCGCCGACCAGCGACGCGATGCGCTCTGCTGGGCCTGCGAATATGGGCGCAACAGCGTGGTGGAGTTTCTGCTCGAGAAAGGGGCAGATCTCGCCGCGCATCGCGCCGACGGTCAAACCGCTCTGCATTGGGCCGTAATCGGCGGGTATGCCGATACCGTCAAGCTGCTCCTGTGCCACCACCCTCCGCTGGAACAGGAGAACAGCTACGGAGGCTCGGTACTCGGCCAAGCCCTATGGTCGGCCGCGCACGGCGGCGACGCTGAAGTCTACATCGAGATACTGGATGCCCTGCTACGTGCCGGAGCGAAGCTTCCCGAGCGCTGCGGACCTCTGAATTCGAAGATAGACGCCTGGCTCGCAGCCGCCCGCGCCCGAAAGGCCAAGTAGGGCAGGATGGCATCCCAATGTCACTTACATTGGCCTATGAGCCGTACCTGCATAATTAGTGGGGCGGACGCCCTCGTCCGCAGCCGGCCCCCTGGCCGGCTTCCCTGCAGCGCTAGAGACTTGATTCTCCGAGAGAAGAGCGGGACGAGGGCGTCCCGCGCGGACCAGGGGGTCCGCCCCACAATTAACGCAGAATCCCAGCTTTCCGCCAATGTAAGTGACATTGGGATGCCATCCTGCGGCCGAGTGGCACTCGGCCTTCCGACGGATCTACGCGTGGGCTGGCGGGTTACCAACCCGCCGCAGGATACCATCCTGCCCCCCTTTGCTTCTCGAAGTTTGGGACTCCATGGATTGAGCCGCAGGTTGCCAACCCGCCCTTACGCTTCCAATTTCGCCGTCAGCGTAATGTTAGTGTTATAAAGTTTCGATACAGGGCATCCAGCCTTGGCTCCCTGCACCGCTTTATCGAACGCTTCCTGGCTCGCGCCCGGCACTTTGGCGACCAGGTCGAGATGGCTTTGGGTGATTCCGAACCCATCGGCGCCTTTCTCCAGGCTGATGGTGCACGTGGTCGCCAGCTTCTCCGCGGTCAAGCCGGCTCCCGCCAACTGCGCCGATAACGCCATGGTGAAGCACCCGGCATGCGCCGCCGCCAGCAACTCTTCGGGGTTGGTCCCCTTGCCATCCTCAAATCGCGTGTGGAAGGAATAATTGGTGTTCGAAAGCACCCCACTGGCGGTCGATATCGTGCCCGTTCCGGACTTCAAGTCGCCATGCCACTCTGCGTTCGCCGTACGTTTCATGAATAAATGCCTCCTAAGGCCTCCCATTGGATGCCGCCCGCTTCCGAAAAGTGGCACGATTCCCACTATGCTGGAGTTATGGCGCACCGCCAAATCGAAGCCGAGGTGGAACGGCTCACTCTGCTCCGCGATGCCACCCCCGCGGAGGCCGCCGCGGCCTTGCAAAAGGCCCTTTCGGACCGTGTCAACCTGATTGTCGCCAAAGCAGCCAAGATGGCCGCGGAACTGCGTCTTCACGACCTGCTTCCCCATGTGCTGCGCGCCTTTGACCGCCTCTTCGAAAAGCCGGTGGAGCGCGATCCGCAATGTTGGGGCAAGAATGCCATCTCGAAGGCGCTGGTGGCTCTCGATCACCGCGAATCCGCGCCGTTCCTGCGTGGCATCCGCCACATTCAGATGGAGCCCGTGTGGGGTGGCGAGGCTGACACCGCCGCCACCCTGCGCGGCACCTGCGCGTTGGCGCTGCCGTCTTGCCCGGACATAGGGCGCGGGCAGATTCTGCGCCATCTGGTGGACGCTTTGGCCGACCGCGCGCTCCCTGTCCGCTCCGATGCCGTCCGCGCCATCGCGCAAATTGCCGGCGACGAGGCCATCCTGCTGCTGCGCTTGAAGGCGCGGCAGGGCGACATTGAATCCGAAGTGGTGGGGCAGGCTTTCGATTACCTGTTTCAATTGGAACGGGAGCAGGCGCTGCCATTTGTGGCGGAATTCCTGCAGCCCAAGCTCGGGCCGGTGGCCGAAGAGGCTGCCCTGGCGCTGGGTTCTTCGCGGCTGCCCGGCGCGGCAGTCTTCCTCGAACAATCCTTCGCCCACCAGCGCGATCCGGAGTTCCGGCAGGTGCTGCTGCGCGCGCTCAGTTCCACCCGCCTGCCGCCGGCGCTCGAGTTCCTGCTCAACCTGGTGCGCAACGGGCGCGAGGCCGACGCGCTGTGCGCCATCGAAGCGCTGGCATTGCACCGCGATTCGGCCGACATCCGCAGGCAAGTGGAACAGGCCGCCGGCCAGCGCGAAGGGGTGCGCCAGCACTTCAAGAAATCATTCTCCGTTCCCGAGAACGCGTGATACCGCGGGTTCGTTAAAATGCAACCAAGGAGTTGCATTTCGTCCCGGGTTGCGATAATATGCAACCATGAGGTTGCTTATACAGTGTCCCCTCTCAACCAATCGTTGAACCAGATCGAGCGCCGTACCTTCATCCGCGCACCGCGTTCCCGCGTCTGGCGCGCCCTCACCGATATCGCGGAGTTCTGCCGATGGTTTTCGGCCGAAAGCGAGGAGCCCGCCTTCCGCCCCGGCGCCCACATACGCCTGCGCTCCACGTACCCCGGCCCTTATTGCGGAGTAGAATTCTCCGTGGATATTGCCGAGATGATTCCGGAACAGACCTTCTCCTGGCGCTGGCATCCGGGCATCAAACTGGCGGAAGAAAACCTGACTGAGGAACCGCCGACCCTGGTGACATTCCACCTTGAAGACGCCGAAGGCGGAACCCTGGTCACGGTTACCGAAACGGGCTTCGAACATTTGTTCGCCTCGCGCCGGGCGCGCGTATTCGGGCAGAATGAAGGCGGCTGGAGGACCCAGATGGCGGCCCTCGAACGGCACTTCGGTGAAACGGTCTGATGCTCGCATAGAAGCGCCTTCCGCGCTCTTCGCCGCTTTGGGCGATCCCACTCGCCTGCGGCTGGTGCTGCGCCTCTCCCAGGGCGAGCCTCTCTCCATCACGGAGCTCGCTTCGGGGACGAAAATGACGCGCCAGGCAGTCACCAAGCACCTGCACGTGCTGGCCGGCGCCGGAGTAGCGGCGGCATCGCGCCGGGGGCGCGAGCAGCGTTGGTCGCTCGATCAGCGGCAACTGGCGCACGCACGGCACTTCCTCGATAGCATCGCGGAGCAGTGGGACGACGCTCTGGCGCGTCTCAAGGCGGCGGTGGAAGAATCGGAGGAGTGAGAAATCGGTGCGTACTATACTGTGGATAAGAGTCCACAATGCATATCATTCAAGTTGTGCTCGATGAAAAACTCCTGAACGCCGCCGACGCTGCGGCAAAGCGCCGGAAACTGAACAGGTCCGCCCTGATCCGCGATGCCTTACAGCGGCACCTCAAACATCTCCGGCAAATGGAACTGGAAGAGCAGGAACGCCGCGGATATCTGGCCAAGCCTCAGCGGGAAGAGGAATATCGGGCGTGGGAGAACGCCGCCGTGTGGCCGGAACTTTGAGCCGCGGCGAGATCCGCCTGTGCCGGTTTGCGCCTCCGGACAAGCAGCGGCCAGTCCTGGTATTGACGCGGGACAGCGCCATCCGCCTTTTGGCCACTGTGACGATTGCGCCGATTACTTCCACCATTCGCGGCGTACCCTCCGAAGTGATTCTGGATATCGACGACGGAATGAAGAATCGCTGCGCCGTGAATCTGCACAATGCGGTCACCGTGGCACAGGCCCGCTTGGGGCGTCGTGTGGCGAGCCTGCGCGCGGAACGCATGCACGAGGTTTGCGTGGCCCTGGGCTATTCGCTGGGATGCGCCTGAACCCCTTCGCGTTCCTGGTATCGTGAATTCATGGCCGCTACTCAATCCACCATGCTGGAACTGGGGACCTCCGCTCCGGATTTTTCCCTGCCCGATGCCGTCTCCGGCAAGACTGTTTCGCTGGCGTCTTTCGCCGGCCGCAAGGGACTGCTGGTGATGTTCCTGTGCCCCCACTGCCCTTATGTGAAGCACGTACAATCCACGCTGGCCGCGGTGTTGAAGGAATATGCCGGCGCCCCGTTGGGGATCGTCGCCATCGGGTCGAACGACGCCGTCCAGTTCCCGGAAGACGGGCCCGACGGACTGCGCACGCAAGCTGCCGAGCTGGGCTTCGATTTTCCTTACTGCTACGACGAATCGCAGGCCGTCGCCCAAGCGTATCGCGCCGCCTGCACGCCCGATTTCTTCCTCTTCGATGACGCCCGCAAGCTGGTTTACCGGGGGCAAATGGACGGCGCCCGCCCTAAGAACGACACCCCCGTCACCGGCAGCGATCTGCGCGCGGCGCTCGACGCCGTA
>CAZARO010000092.1:0-10343 GCA_964487165.1 uncultured Solibacteraceae bacterium
CGGCGACGGATTGTTTACTGCCGTCGGGCAGAGTAATCTCGATGTTGCTCATAGGAATTTTCAGCGTAACACGCGCCGCGCACGAGTTTTCGGGCCGCGCCTACTGGCCGATCACGATCTGCACGCGATTGCTCTCCTGGCCGTCGGCGGCCACGTACAGTTCCATGGCGCCGTAGTTGGCGACTACCGGGAGCTCGAATTCTACCAGATACATGCCCACGTAACCCGGCGCCAGCGTGGCGCGCGCCACCCGTAACTCACTGCCGTCCAGAAAAGCCTGCACCTTGGCTGTCACTACCGGTGTATTTACCGCCGGTGCAGTCACGCCGGTATACCAGTTGGGCTGCACTTTGCCCAGCCCGTTGAGCATCACCTGCAGCCGTTGGCCGGGATGCGCCACGTTGCTCTCCAGCGGCAGTCCGCTATCGGCGTCGAAGATCACCGGCACGCCATCGGGCCCCACAAAGATGGCCGGCGATACCGGCAGCACCTGAAGGTCGCGGGTCATAATTCCGGCCGTGGTCTCGAGCGCCAGCGACACCGTCGGGCCCACGGCTTCGAAGGGCACCTGGATCTGCGAATTGTTCCACAGGGGGAATTGCAGGGAGCCGCCGGTGACCGAATTCACTTTTTCACCCAACACGCTGACCAGCGACCCGGGCGAAGCCGCGCGCGTGCTGAAATCGGCGGTATTCACCAGGCGTAAGCCCAGGGCGCGGTGCGGCGCGGCGGCGCCGAATACGCCATAGCCTTCCATCGCCACATAGAGTTGCACACCCGCCGGATCGAGGGCCACATCCACCGCCTTGGCTTCCGGCAGATTCTCGGAGAGATTCGTCCAGGTGAGATTGTCGGTGGGACCGCCGACTTACAGGTCGACCCGCGTCCAGTAAACACCCTTATCGGTGGCCGCATATACCGCCTTGGAAGTCCGGTCGGCGGTCACCGAATAGGCGGCCCCGATCTGCAGGCCGGCATCCAACGGATCCCAGGTGTTGCCGTCGTTGAAGGTGTGCAGGACGTGCGGCCCCGGTCCGCTCAGCGCCGCCAGCGCCACGTGGGGATTGGAAGGGTCGACATACAGCCGCTCCACCTTATGGCCCGGCAGTGGCGCCGCCGCCGCGGTCTCCTTGAAGGTCAAGCCGCCATCCACCGAGCGCCAGATGCGGCCGTCATCCGATCCCGCGTACACCTGGCGGAGGTCGCCCGAGCCAGCAAATGCAGTGATTTCGGCCCCGCCCAACTTGGCGGAATAGTCGCGCTTGCGATTGTCATCGGAACTGGTGGAAACGGCCGCATTCGGCCGCCACAGCAGGCTGCCCGGGACCAGGTCCAGAACCCCCAGATTGGCAGTCAGAATCCGCGCCGCGTGCCCGCCGCTGGGCGTGGCCATAATGCGCGTAACCGACAGATTCGGCAGCATCAGGTTCAGGCTGGCCCAGGTGAGCCCGCCATCCATCGACCGCCAGACGCCAGCGTCGTTGGCGACGGCCAACTGGCCGGGGTCGGTAGGCGAAACCGCGACCCCATGGATGCCTCCGCCGATCACGGAATCCGTCTTATAGCTGGTCAGTGTCTCCCAGTTCTTGCCGTCGTCGGAGCGGTAGAGTTGCTGGCCCAGCCCCCACAACTGGTCCGAGTTCGCTCCTATCGCGACATACACGGCCGCGGGCTCGGGTTTGCGGACGGGCTCGCGGGGGAAGGTAGCGGGCGGGGCGGGAGCCGAGGGCGCAGGCTCCCAGCTCTCGAAATCCTCGGTCTGAAAAGTCTTGCCCGAAGCGGTCTGCGCATACAACAGGGAACCGTCGGCGGAGTACCAGACGTTAGTCATGGAACCGGTAACCGGGCCCGCCAGATGCGCGTCGATGGCCGATGCGCCGATGCGCCGCCAATCGGTCTGCGCCGACACGCCGAGGACGCCGGCCAACGCCAGCACCACCCACCGAGCCGTTGCTTTTGCTGTTCCCTTATGACACACGGTTGTGTACTATTCTACCCCAATTCACGTTTCATCAACTCCAACAAGCTGCTGAATTCAAGTGGCTTGTTGGTTCGGAACCTCACGGCCCCCTATTTGCCTTGCAAGTTTGGTGCTAGACTTATGAAGTCATAGCCACCAGGCTCCATATCGGCAGTAAAGGCCTGGAACTCGAGTTATGCACAAGCTCCCCACGCTCGCGCGGACTGTCCAAATGCTGTTCCTGGCGCTTGTTGTGGGCATGTTGGTACCCCCCCTCCCGGCCCAGTCCCATGAAGCCGCCACCGTCATAGAACTCGAGGGGCAAGTGTCGGTACTGCGTGGCGGACAGTTTCCACTGTTCCAAAAAGGCACAGTGGGTGTACCGGAAAAGCAGTGGACGGTGTTCGCCAAGGAAGAGATTGTAACTGGTCCCGACGGCCACGCGATCTTCCAGATCCGCGACGGCAGCACCTTCGAAGTCTTCCCCAGTTCGCGAGTCACTTTCCAGGGCCAGTGGACTATCCAAGATATGCTACAGCTTGTCCTGGGCAGGATCCGCGTCACCATCGAGCATAGTAGTGGGCCCAACCATAAGAAAGTCTCGACCCCGACAGCCGTGATTTCGGTGCGCGGCACGGTATTCGACGTGGCTGTGGAGGACGAGGACGGCACCACTTTCGTGGGCGTGGTAGAGGGCCAGGTGCAGGTGCGGCACCTGCTGCAGCCCGGCCCCGACAAGGTCCTGAACCAGAATGAATCCATCCGCATTTACGCCAATCAGCCGCTGGCCAAGGTAAGACCCTCCCAGGGTGTCCCCGGGTTCGTATGGGACCGCCTGAAGAACGCCGCCGCCGATATCGTTCTCAACAATCCGGGCGGCGTGATTCCCGGTGGCGGCCTGCCGGGCACCGGTGGCCCGCAACCCGACCACGGAAAGCCCAACAAGCCGCCCCCGACCACCGCACCCCCGGCGCCTCCCGGCGGCGGAAACTGAGACAGTCAGCCCGCGCGTGATAGATTGAAAAGAGTCTTATGAATCGCGCCGCGCGAGGATTGATCCTGTTTGCCTGCGCCGGGGCATTTTCCGCCCGGACGCAGTCCCCGGAAACCCCACAACAGCCCGCGGGTCTGGAATCGGATTGGGAAATCGCCGCGGTTTTGCAACAGATCAGCGCTCACGCCACCCGCGTGTTGCCGTTGCTAGACCGGGCGAACGCCCAGCAGTGGGCCGCTAAGGGCGCGCCGGACGCCTACGCGGCGCAGTTGCAGTCGAGCAAGGAGCAGGCGCGCACTCTGGCAGACACTGCCAAGGCGCTGGCCGGCAATCCGGAGACGCTTTCGGCGGAATTGCAGGTGCTTCTGCGCGAGCAGGGTCTGGAAACCCTGTTGGGTTCGGTGGCGGAGGCGATTCGCAAGTATCAGAACCCAGCCGAAGCGCAGGAACTGATCGCGCTCACGGCCGAATCGGGGGCCGACCGCGACCGGTTGGAACTATACGTGGTGAATCTGGCGGCGGAACGAGAGCGGGAGTACCAGGTAATGGACCGGGAGGCGCAGCGGTGCCGCGCCCAGGTGCTAGCTCCGGCAACCCCGCCCAAGAAGAAGAAATAGACGGAAACTATGCCCTTTTCATGCAGCATTTGCGGCGAAGAATCCACGCGAATCTGCGTGCGCTGCACCAAAGACGCGTGCGACAACCACCTGTGCGAGAAGTGCCGCAAGTGCAGCGACTGCTGCGAGTGCGAAGTAGCGCTCACGCCGCACGCTCCGGAGTCGGTGCGGGAGGCGCTGCACTCGGCGGTGCCGGAGGAGGTGGTGGCGGAGACGGCGGCGGCAGTAGCGGAAGCCGTCGCGGAAGTGCCGCCGGTAACGCCGCCGGTGGTGGTGGAATCGCCGGCCGAGGTGGCCGCGGAGACGCCTGCGGAGCCCGCGCCTGTAACGCCGCCGCCGGAGACGCCAGCCGAACCCGTAGCCGAAGCGCTCGCGGACCCAGCGCCCGGGCCCAAGGAGTCCGAACCGGCGGCCTCATGAGGTCTCGTCCGCTGTCGGAAGGTCTGGAGTCAGTGGATACTCCGCAGGGACGCGAACGACTTGCCGCTCACCTCGATAGTCGGCCTTTTCCTCACTTCGAACCTCACCCGGACCATGCGGAGTTGCTCGTCCGTATCGATGCCGAAGGGAGTCGGACCGTGGGACGATTCCGCGGACGTCGCTTTCAACCGACGGCTCGTGTTCAGCAGGACTCGCAAGCGGGTTGAGTCGCGCGATAGAACGGGGTGGTTGCCGATTGCGAGTGGTATTAGCCACGTCTCACCGGTAAGCCTCCGAGCGATGCCTGACCGAGAGAATCTCGATGGTATCGCCTCTATCGTGGAAGCGAATCCGGTAGTCGCCAACGCGCAGGCGGTACTCCGGTGGATGAATATCCTGAAGTTGCTTGACACTGCCCTCTTGGGTCGCCAAAAAGCGTCCCAGTCCGGCTATCGGTCCGCGCCGTGCGGCTCTGGCGGAAGCGGTGTGCGGCCCATTCGTTCGAAGTCGTCAACACTCAAGCCGAACTCAGCCAGCACTTCCTCATTCGGAACGGGCTGGTTGTACTTCAGCCACTCGCGGGACTCCGCGGCGGCACGCTCCTCCTCTTTTCCGATCGGCTCATCTTCGATCGGCGCGTTGGCCAACACGCGGGACACGGGATCGAGCATGGTTTCCAACAAGCCCCTTACGGCGCTAACTTGCTCCGGCGGCAACCGGTCAAGATATGCGTGGGCCTGTTGCCGTTCCTGGACAGAATCGAGAGCCACGTTTCTTACTCCCTCTTCAATTATTACCTAGACGATCGGTCAACAACAACTCACTACCCCACATACGCCGCGGCGATCTGCTTGCGCACGAAGGCCAGATCGTGCTTGATGGCCTCCACCTCGCCCGCGGGACTGTGATCCACCGGAAGGGTGATCGGGCCGGCGAATCGTGCCTTGGCCAGCGCCGCGAAGAATTTGGCGAAGTCCACCACGCCGTCGCCGAGCGGGCAGGGCTTCGCCACGCGCACTCCGCCATCCGGCTGGTCCCATTTGAAATCGCGCACGGTG
Source organism: uncultured Solibacteraceae bacterium (assembly GCA_964487165.1). Taxonomy (GTDB): domain Bacteria; phylum Acidobacteriota; class Terriglobia; order Bryobacterales; family Bryobacteraceae; genus PALSA-129. The sequence goes on from CAZARO010000092.1 coordinate 5,050, forward strand.
ACCATCTTGAGCCGCGGCAGCGCGATCCTGAGCGGCCCCTCGAACCCTGATTCGCCGCCTTCCCTCGTGGCGTAGGCCACGTCAAAATCGTATCCCACCCACTGCGGGTCGATGGGCCGGATCACGCGATTGATGTCGGCCACCGCCGCGCCCTCCGCGCCGTCCATATAGTTATGGATCCCCATCGCCATCTTGGTGTATCGCCCCAACTGCGACAGATTCGCGACGTCGCGCTGCACGTACGGGAGTTGCATCTCGATCTGCACCGACCCGGTAAACTTCCAATGGCCCGGGCGGAAGAACGGCACCTGGATGTAAGTGGCCAGCCCCAGCACCTCTTCGGACTCCCTCTCCTGCGCCTTGGTGAGCCCGGTGGTGATCATGGGAACGTCCAGCCCAATGCCGGTGAAGGCCTCCAGCGCCGGCATCAACTGGTTGCCGGCCTTCTCCGGAAGAACGTGCCCGTCGTGCTCCACCGAAAGGTCCACGCCGTCGAATCCCAGCGCCTGCACAATCATGGGCAGGTCGATATATCCCACCTTGATGAGCACTTTGGAATAGAGACAGACGGCCGGAGTGAGGCGCGGCCGCATAGCGCCGGAGCGACCTTTGGACGATTGCGCCCGGCAGCGAGCCGCGGCGCCCGCCGCCATTCCCGCCAGCACCTGTCGTCGCGTCAGCACCGTTACTATTGTAGGCCCGGCTTCTTGGCGGCGGAATCGAGCGCCTGCTGAATCACGGTATCGCGATCGCCCTTCTCCCAGCTTTCGCTTACTTGCGCCGCCTTCAGCCCCGCCACGTGCCCCAAAAGCTGAAACGGCGCCAGGGCGTAGGAGCGCGTCTGCCAGCGCGCCATCTCCGCCAGAGCCGGCAAGGCCCGTTCGCGAATCAGGTCCACCGCCGCGGCGTTTTCCCTCTCCGTGAGGGCCAGCAGCACCTTGGTGGATTCCACGCGGTCGCTGAGCACCACCGAATTCAACAGGTCCACCACCCCGGCCGGCGGAATCCGAATACCCAGTGCGGGTTGCCGACGCGCCACCACGGCGATGGCGGCGAGCGCACGCAGGGCAGCAGCGCGCACGCCATCGTCGGGATCCTGGATGGCGAAAAGCAGATCGTCCACCGCGGTCTTCTTATTGGCTGAGTACTCCATCACGGTGGCCGCGGCGGCGCGCTGTTCTTCGTCCGGGCCGGTGTGCAGTTCCGCGCGGAGTTTGAGGACGTGGGCCGCGGCGAACGCGCGGAAGTGCTCCTGGCCGCGCCGTATCGCCGGGTCGGGGGCGCCGGCGTGGCCGTTCAGCGCCGCGCGCAGCGACGCGCCCGAATATTCGCGGTATTGGGTCATCAGGTCTTCCGGCAGAGTGGCCGTTCCAGAAGGCGCCGGGTGAAACTCGGCGCGTGTTTCACCTTGTTCCTCGATGCCGATGAACAGCGTGGCCCGGTCGCCCTCGCAACAGACCGACTGAACGTGCGCGTCCATCACGTCGGGGAGTTCGATGATGCGATCTTCCAGCGCGATGCGGGACGCCGGCACGGTATCGCCGGGTGCCAGATGTGCGGCAGCCAGAATCTGCTCCGCCGTCACTTTGCGCAGGCCGTAAAAATTGATGTCGCCAACGCGCGGCAGTTGTGCCCTGGCGGCACACATAAACAGCGCTGCCGTGGCGGCACACACGAATAGCAGACCGCTGAGGATTCGCATCACATTACTGAGACGCGAATCCTGCCACCGTTGTTGCGGAGATTTACGATTGCGCCTGCTTTTGCGCCAGCGGTCCGATCACGGGAAGGACAATCGTCTTGCCTTGATAGGTGGAAAAGAGCAGGTAAAGCCACAGTAGGAGGAGTGCCAGCCAGAATATCGGGAAAACAACGATGGTGAGAAAACCGAAAATGCCCGCGATTCTGAGCAGGATCCCGAAAACAATGCTGAAGACGATCTCGATCACGATGATGGCCACGTTCAGGAAGATCGATTGGAAGGCATGGAAGCGGATGGCGCGGTTCTTGCTATACGGCTCCATCACCAGGAAAATAATCCCGGTAATCAGGCCCAAAATATAGCAGAGCATTCCCGCGACATTGTCGGCCATGGGCGCCGACGCCGAGGCCGGCGCCGCGTAAGGGGCGGAAGCCGGAGTCGGCGCAGACCCGCCCGCCACGACTGTCGCACCGCACTTCGGGCAGAACTTTCCATCCACTTGGGTACCGCAACTTGCGCAAAACGGCATGAACACCTCCTCCGCGCAACTCTACAGGGACGCGTTACAATTTGCAAGTCCTTTATTGCGATGGCTGTGACGGAGGGCCCAGTACCAGCGGGGGAACCACCCCTCCCACCACCGCTCCAGCGATCAGCGCCCAGTTGCCCACCCCCAGGAACGACACCAGCAATCCAGCCAGCGAGCCGATTCCCGCCCCAACCACCACCAGCATGATCCTTTTTCCCATGGCTTTGTTTCCCGATGCCTTTGCGCGACACTTCTACCATAGCTCGACGGAGCCCTGTGGGGCGGATTGAAGGGAGTTGCACCGCTCCCTCGCGGTTGCGGCTCGGTAGGCTCCGGCAAACACAGAGGCGCCATTCCGAGCCGCGCGCGCCAGCGAGCGGCTCTTCGAATTGCCGACCGCCCGGAGTCCTCACCCGCCGTGGCCGATTAGTCCAGGGATCGAACTTTTGCCGCTTGTTTGACACCCCAAATCGTGGCTGGTAGCCTGAGTTTTCATGCCCGCCGCTGCGCCGCTCCGCCCCACACCGCTGAATTCCGTCCATCGCTCCCTGGGGGCGAAAATGGTCGATTTCGGCGGATGGGATATGCCCGTGCAGTATTCCGGAATCATCGAGGAACACAACGCCGTCCGCAACGCGGTGGGCGTTTTCGATGTCAGCCATATGGGCGAGATCGAGATTCGCGGGCCCGAAGCCGCGAAATTGACGGAGTTTGTCACTACCAACAATGTCGCCCGGCTCAAGATCGGCCAGGCGCATTACTCCGGTCTGTTGTACCCCCACGGCGGCTTCGTCGACGATATTCTGGTCCACAAAGTGGCGGATGATCAGTTCTTCCTGTGCGTCAACGCCTCCAACCAGGACAAAGACTACGAGCATATCCGCGCCCACAACCGCTTCGACGCGCAGGTGGATTTCGCCTCCGAGCGGTACTCGCAGATCGCCATCCAGGGGCCGCGCGCCCGCGCCACGCTGCAGAAGCTCACTCCCGTGGACCTGGCCGGCATCAAATATTATTGGTTCACCGACGGCGAAGTTTCCGGCGCCCCGGCGCGCATCGCGCACACCGGTTACACCGGCGAGGATGGCTTCGAAATCTACGTGCCGCCGGAGGAGGCCCGGCGCCTGTGGCACGAAGTGCTGCAGGCGGGCGCCGAATTCGGCATCAAGCCGTGCGGTCTGGGGGCGCGCAACACCCTCCGGCTGGAGGCAAAAATGGCGCTCTACGGCCACGAGATCGACGCCTCCATTTCGCCCCTCGAAGCCGATCTCGGCTGGATCGTGAAATTCGACAAGGGCGACTTCGTGGGCCGCGACGCGCTCTTGAAACAGAAGGAAAACGGCCTCACGCGCACCCTGGTGGGGTTCGAAATGTGCGGCCGCGGCATCGGCCGCGACGGTTACGAGGTGTTTGTGGATGGCGCTCCCGCCGGTTGGGTGACCAGCGGCTCGCCTTCGCCTACACTCTGCAAGAATATCGGCCTCTGCTACCTGCCCATCGGCCAGGCGCAAACCGGCAAGGCCATCCAGATCATGGTCCGCAACCAACCCGTGGATGCCATCACGGTGGAAACTCCGTTTTATAAACGAGCGAAATAACATGTATCCAGAAAATTATCGTTACACCAAGGAACACGAATGGGTCCTGGTGGAGGGCGACACCGGTACGGTCGGAATCACCGATCACGCCCAGGAAGAACTCGGCGACATCGTCTATGTGGACTTACCCAAGGTGGGCGCACATATCGAGCAGGGTAAGTCACTCGGCTCGGTGGAATCCGTCAAAGCTGTCTCCGATGTCTACTGCCCGGTAAGTGGCGAAGTGACGGAAATCAACGCGACGCTGGCCGACAAGCCGGAATCTCTGAATACCGACCCCCATGGAGCAGCCTGGCTGGTGAAGCTGAAACTTACCGCGCCGGCCGAGGTAGAGGGCCTCATGAGCGCAGCCGACTACCAGGCGTACATAGAGGCGGAAAAGTAGTTGCGCTACTTACCTAAGTCTGAATCCGAGCGTCGTCAGATGCTCGACGCATGCGGTGTCTCTTCGCCCGAAGAGTTATTCGCCCACTTACCGGAGGCCGTCCGCCTGCAAAGGCCGCTGGCGCTCGCGCCGGGCATTTCGGAGTACGAGATCGTCCAGTATTTTCGCGATCGCGCGGCGGAAAACTCCAATGGCTACGCGTCATTCCTGGGTGCCGGGGTTTACAACCACTATCGCCCCGTGCTGGTGGATACGGTGGTATCGCGCGGCGAATTCCTGACGTCGTACACGCCCTACCAGGCGGAAATCTCGCAGGGCACGCTCACTAGCATCTTCGAATTTCAGACCATGATCTGCCAACTCACCGGCATGGACGTGGCCAACGCCTCCATGTACGACGGTTCCACCGCCGTCCCCGAGGCTGCCATGATGGCCGTGCGCGCCACCGGTAAGGGGCGCGTGCTGGCGGCGCGGTCGCTCCATCCCGAGTATCGCGAAGTGCTGCGCACCTACGCCAAGAACCAGGGCATGCCGGTGGAGGAATTCGGCTACCTGCCGGAGGCCGGGACCATTGACCTGGAAGACCTGGAGCGCAAGATCGACGGCCTCACGGCCGCGGTCATCGTGCAGTCCCCCAATTTTTTCGGCATCGTGGACCAGGTGAAGGCCGCGGCGGAAATCGCCCACAAACGCGGCGCGCTGCTGGTGGTGATCTTCACCGAAGCCGTGTCGCTGGGCCTTCTGGAGCCGCCGGCCGAGGCCGATATCGTGGCCGGAGAGCTGCAATCGTTCGCCATTTCGCCGAGTTACGGCGGACCGTTCGCCGGCATCATCGCCACCAAGGAGAAATACATCCGGCAGGTGCCCGGAAGGCTGGTGGGCCAATCGGTGGATACCCGCGGCAAACGCGCTTTCTGCCTGACGCTGGCCACGCGCGAGCAGCACATCCGCCGCGAGAAGGCCACATCCAACATCTGCACCAACCAGGCGCTCATTGCCCTGATGGCCACGGTATTCATGACGGTCTATGGCAAGGAGGGCCTGCGCGAACTGGCCTTGCAGAACCTGTCCAAGGCGCAC
>CAZARO010000093.1:0-10342 GCA_964487165.1 uncultured Solibacteraceae bacterium
CACGCCCACTTCGAGCGTCTTCACCGCGCCGGTGACGTGCGCCAGCAACTGGAGGAATTGCCCCTGCTCGGGCGCAATCTGGCACGTAGCTTGCGGATGGTCCTCGGTCTCTTCCCGCAGACGCCGCAGCGCATCCGGCTCGCGCAGCGTCACGCCGCGAATGTAATCGGCCATCTCGGCCGTGATAGGGGTGTAGGTTCTAGCCATAAGTGGGAAGGTATCAGACTGTCTTCAATTCTATCCCGCCCGGCGGGCTGTCGCCGCCTTCGGCGCCGGACCGCAAAGGCGCACAACTACAGGCGAGAATACCCTTGATTTCAAATGGCACGAGGTTTACAGTATAAACGTAACGAGGTCCATACCGTAAACCGAGAAGCGAATGCTCAATCCTCAGCGCCTTGAATTTATCACGCGCCACTTCCGCGATCTGCAAACAATTCGTTTCGCACCTGTCCCGACGGCAATGGTTCTGGCCCTTGCCGCACATCGGACGCCGCGCGTGAGCCCGACCGTCGCGCGGGAAATGCTATCGGGTTTCTTGTTGTGCGTGGCGGGGTTCTATGGGTGGAGTACGGTCGCTATCAGACGGCGTTACGGATCGGTCAAGGTATCCGACGAGGAGGCGCGACGGATGTGGCGCCACCCGATTATCGCCGCGCTGCGCGCAATTTTTTGGGCGGGATTATTGTGGTTCCTCAACTTCGCCCCACACACCTACGCCGGCGATTTTGGCGTCTCATGCCTCATTCTCATCGCTATGCTGGTCAAGATACTCGACCCCTCAAACATCGCCAGCCGCCGCATCGCCTGGGCAATCGGACTCGTGGTCCTGCTCACCGTGACGCCTTTTCTTGCAGACGTCGAAGCAGGAGCGGGGATCATCTCACTCTTCGGAGCCGTGTGGCTTTCGCTCAGCATATTTGACTTCCTGCTCTTGCGCCGGACCATCTCCGAAATAGCCGGCTCCCCGCCCGCCGAAGCAAGTGAAGAGGTGGTGCGCTTTGGCTAAGCCTCCGAGCGTCCTTCCCCCGAGGCCTCCGGTCCCCGCGGGCCAGTGCGGTTCGCTGATTGTCACCCTTGCGGAGCTGAATCGCACAGTGCACGAGCCCGCCCGGCTCGCGATCCTAACTGTGCTCGCGAGTTGCGAGAGCGCCGACTTCACCTTCCTTGAAAACGCAACCGGCTTGACCAAGGGCAATCTGTCGGTGCAGCTGACCCGCCTCGAGGAAGCATCGCTGATCCGGATAGAAAAGGCCACAAAAAGGAACCGCACCATCACGACGGCTCATATCGTCTCCGAAGGCCGTTATCAACTGAAACTCTATTGGCGGCAGATGGAAGGGATTCGGGAGGCCAAGGCATACCCTTGATGCCGCTGGCCGAGCGACTGGGAGCGGAACTGTTCACCGCCGACAAGAAATTCGCGGCGCGCGCGGGACTGTCTCACCCCATGGTGCGCGCGCTCGGGTAACCGGCCCCCTACTTCTTCGGCTGCCAAATGCGGAATTCGCCGCTGCAGTGCAGGAAGCCCATGATGTACCACATGCCGTCGTAGTAACGCCACAGACCGGACGGAACGGGCGAGTTCCACAGCGCCTCGACGAACTTCTTGGCGCGCGCCGGATCGGTGGCCGCCAGGCCCGCGACCGCGTTCGTCGCCACCAGGGCGAGGTCGTGCGAAGGGTTGCCAACCGGATTGCCATCGAGCGTGTATCGCGTGGAATAGTTGTCCTCCTTCGAGGCGAAGAAGGCTTGAATGCGATCGCTCAATTGCTGCTCGCGCGGATCGGCGTTCCACCACGACCAATCCACCGACCAGTTCGCGGCCGTGCGCCAGGCGTCGTCGGCGAAGGGCATGGAACGGCCGCCGAAGCTCACTGGCGTGCCGTCGAAATTGGCCATGTTCGGCGCCAGCCCGGTGTCCGGATTGGTGACCTTGGTGAAGTAATCGCGACTGGCGGCGGCCGCCGCGGACCAGAACGGCCGGTCTGCTTCGGGGCCCCATCGCGCCCATAATTCGTAAAACGCCGGCAGATGATAAGAGGGGTCGGTGCTATCGGGGCGGCGGTTGTTAGGCGTGAAGCGGACCATCTTATACTGCGCATTGAACTCCGCCCCGTCCGTCTCTTCGCCTCGCAGGGTTTTTCCGGTGATTACTTCGCGATTCTTCATGGCGTCGAGTAACTGGTCGGCCTCGGCCCGGTAATTGTAGATGCCCTTGCCGCTGCCCCAGCGGTTGGCGGCGAAGTACAGGGCCATGGTCCAATATTGCTCGCCGTCGGGCGCGGGCGAATTGTCGCGTGCCGTGCCGTTGGTGTTCATCGACCAGGAGAAGAATTTGTAGCCCGGCTCTTCGGGCTTGCTGTGATACATGTACGTCTTGGACCAGTTCCAGAGGGAGTCGAATTCCACCTTCTTATTCATCTGGACGGCGATCATCATGCCGTACGACATGCCCTCGGAGCGCACGTCGTGATTGCGAAAGTCGGTCAGGTACGCGAGCGGGCCGTTGTCGTTCTGGCCGGCTTCGTAATAGACCGTCTGGTTCTCCTTGTCGCCGTGGAACAACTGCTGGAAGGCGGCCTCGATCTTCTTGTCGATCTCGGGCTGGGTATGCCCGGCTTCGAGGAACAGATTCCGGTATTTTCCGGTGAAGAACGCTCCTTTGGGAGCTGGGGCAGCGGCCGTCTTGCTGCCCGGCTTCTGGCTGGCCTGCTTCTGGCTGGCCTGCGCCCTTGTCAATGCCATGCAGAGGGCGGCGGCCAGTAATGGCGCGGATACCACGGGGATGCGGATTCTCATGCTTCGCCTGTGAAATTATTTCGTAAGCTCAAGGGAACAGAGCGCTCCGCCAAAGTCAAGGGGGAGCACGAGTTGGGGCCACCGCTCCGCGTGTTACCGAGCCGCGACCGCGAGGGAGCGGTCTTGCCCGCGCTCAAGCTGCCGTTTTGTGTTTTTGGACCAGCAACCTGTTGATGCGGGCAAGCAGTTCCGGCGGGCTGAACGGCTTCACCAGATAATCGTCGGCGCCCAGTTGGAACCCGCGCAGCACGTCGTGCTCCTGTTGGCGCGCCGTGAGCAAGACCACTTGCGTGGGGAGATCTTCGCTGCGGATGGCGGAGAGCACCTCGAAGCCATCCACGCCGGGCATATTGACATCCAGCACCACCACGCTCGGCGTCTGCTGGCGAATCACACGCAGGGCATCGCCACCGTTGTTTACCGTCTCGCACTCGATGCCGTTCTTGCGAAAGGTCGTCCCCAGAAGAGCGAGGATGATGGGATCGTCGTCCACGGCCACAACCCGGGTATTGGTGACGGCGCGAGGGCGTGCTTCGGCGGCTTGGAACGCGGCCTTCTTGGGAATCCCGAGAGTGGAGCTGGGGTTGCGCCGGCTGGCCATCGCCAACCGCAGCAACAATTCGTCAGCCTGCCAGCCCTGGAAGAGGAAGTCCGCCACCAGGGATTGAAACGCCGGGGGCAGCGCCGTCAGGTGCCGCCGCTCTCCGGCCAGGACGAGCTTACCCGCCAGGGGGCCCTCGGCGGCTGCCTGCAGTTTCCGGTGGTCCATTCCGGCGCTCACGTGGACCATCACCAGATCGCACCCACCCACGGACTCGCACCCCAGGTTCTCGGAGGCGGAAAAGATCCGCGCCCGGGCACCGGCCCGCCCCAACGCGTCGCACGCGGCTGGGATCTGCGCTTCGGGGAATCCGATTACGGCCACGCTCTTGCCGCGCAGCACCTGCACAAAATGGTCGGGCACGCCCGTCATCTTGTCGCGCAAGTCGCAAAATGCGAATAGCAGATCGCTGAGCATCTCGCGGACGTCCGATTCCCGGAAGGTCAGACTACCCAATGACCGTTCGCCTCGCCGGGCCAGTTCGGCGATGTCGTGGAAACCAAGCTGTCCGGCGCAGCCCACCCATTGATGCATCCGCTGTCTGATGCGCGGACCATCGAAGTGCCTGTCGAGGCCCTCCAGCAGCTCGCGGCTATGCTTGACGCCTTCCTCGAGAAACAGCTCCTGCAAACCTGCGAACTCCGAGGCGGACAGGCCCTCGGGGATTTCCATCTCTTCAAGCGAAATAGCAAGCTCCTTCACGCCGGGCAGCGGCAGAGGACCGTGCCGAACAGATGCCCACGCATGACGGCACGGGCACCATGCCTCGTCAAATTAGGTTAATCCCCAAGGAGGGTCCCACACAATATCCGATTTTGTAAGCAGCAGCGCTGCTATCGAAGGATAACCTCGGCTGGAGTCGAACTTGGAATACACCTAGGGGAGACGGTGATTTGAATTCCCGAGGGATGCCGGTTTCCGATTGTCACCGAACCTCCAAACAGCGCCAGAATGCGGTACGCGACCGCCGGCCCCAACCCCAGATGCCCGACCATAGTCTCGTGCTCGGCGATAGCGAAGAGGTCGAAGAACTTGGGGAGGGCGGGATCCGGTAGCGTGCGTCCTGAGGTTCGAATAGCAATCTCGACGGCTTCCGGGGAGGAATCGCAGACACAGTGGACCACTCCGCCCGGCGCGGAAAATTGCACCGCCGTCTCCAGCAGCGATTTAAGTGCGGTCGCCAGCAGATCCTGCGTGCCGAGTATGAGCGGCTGCGAAGAGAGTTCCAACTCCACCGTCACTTGCCGGCTGCCGGCGAACTCCGCCACCTGTGCGATGGCGGTATTCAGGACGGCCGCCAACGAGACGGCCTCACAGGCGAATTTCTCCGCCTCCACTTCAATTTTCGTCAGCAGGATGGCGCTGTCGAGGATCCCCAGGATGCGCGCCTGCGAGATCTCAAATGCTTCCCGAAGCTCATTGGCCTCTTCGGACTGCGCATTCTCCCATATGAGTTCGGTGAGCCCCAGGATTCCGTTCAGGGGGGTGCGGAACTCGTGGGCGATGAGACGCAGAAAATCGGTTTTGGATTGGTCTAAGATCTTCAACCGCGCATGCGCTTCGGCCAGTTCCCGGGTGCGGGCGCGGACCGCCATTTCCAGGCGGTAGCCGTGCTCCTCGCATTGCCGCTGCAGGCGATGCATCTCGATGTGCGTTTCCACGCGCGCCTGCACCTCGGCGATCTGGAATGGCTTGGTTACGTAGTCCACTCCGCCCGCCTTCAGGGCTTTGATCTTATCTTCGGTCTCGTTCAGCGCGCTCAGGAAAATGACCGGGATGCGCGCCAGCTTGCGATCGCTCTTTAGCCGCTCGCAAACCTCAAAGCCGTTCATCTCCGGCATGTTGATATCCAGCAGGATGAGGTCCGGCGGGTTCTGCGCGGCGGACGCCAGCGCCAGCCGCCCTCGCGGAAAGGAACGTATGGCGTAACCCTCATTGGCCAGCATGTTTTCCAGCAGCTTCAAATTGGCGGGTTGGTCATCCACCACCATGATGCTGGCTGTGTCGCTTTGAGTCATAGCAACTCCGCCTCTCTCACTCTGGCTTGCGCCGCCTCTTCGAACCAGCGGGCCAGAGTGTCATATTCGTACTCGTCAGCGGCCTTTTGCAGCGACCGCGCGGCTCTTGCGTCCAGCTGCCCGACGGCCCGGATGAGCTGGTCCAAAAGGTCCTTCTCGCCGTTCAGAACGGCCTCAAGCAATTGATCGATCCAATCCACCGGCAGTTCGGCGAGGAGTTCGGCGCCCGTTACCGCCCGCGCAGCCGTCCGGCCGTCCATTTGTGGCGCAGCCGGTCCGTCGGCGGAGCGATATTGGAGATTCAGGTGTACTCGCAATTTCTCCAGCAGTTCGCTTTCCCGGCACGGCTTGGAGAGAAAATCATCCATCCCACCGCTGCGCAAGATGCCATCGCGCTCCGCATCGGTGGCGCTCGCCGTGAGGGCGACGATCACGGGCGGATTTTCGCGCGCTTCGGCCTTGATGGCCAGCGAAGCATCCAGCCCGTTCATGCCGGGCATATAGATGTCCATCAGGATGAGTTGCGGTTTCCATTCGCGCCAGACACGCACCGCCAAGTCTCCCCGGTCGGCCTCGCGAATCTCGAAGCCGATCGACTTCAATAGTTCCGCGATCCAGCCGCGCGCCTCCGGATGGTCGTCCACGATGAGCACGCGAACCGGCGCCTGTCCAGGGCTGAGCCCGATCACCCGTCCGGGCGCCGGCGCCCGCGCCGAAAGCTCGCTGGCGGTATCGGGCTGCACCGCGATCTCAAATTGAAATACCGAGCCCTTACCGGGCTGGCTCGAAACGGCGATCTCCCCACCCATCAGGCGGACGTATTCCCTGCAAATCGCCAGCCCCAGGCCGGTGCCGCGATGGGTGTCCAAGCCGCTCTGGGTTTGCACGAATGGGCGGAAGAGTTTGGATTGTTCCGTCGCCGAAATGCCCACGCCGCTGTCTTCCACCTGGACCGAGAGCCCCAACCGGCCGCCGGGGCGCGCCGCTAACGATACCCGCAGTTCGATCCCGCCCGCTTCCGTGAACTTGACCGCATTACCCAGAAGATTGATCAGGATCTCGCGGATCTTGCCCTGATCCGCCACAATCTGCCGCACCGGTTCTCCGTCCGTGCGCACTTCCAGGCGGAGGCCCTTGGCTTCGGCCCGCAGGCGAAACATCGCCGCCAGATCCTCCACCAGGGTCGACAGGTCGAACGGTGCGGGGTTCAGATCCATGCGGCCAGCCTCGATCTTGGACATGACCAGAACGTCGTTGATCAGGCCCAACAGGTGTTCGCCGCTGCGATTGATGATATTCAGGTTCTTTTTCGCGTCCTCGCCGAGCGATTGATCGCGTAACATGAGTTGCGAATAGCCCAGGACCGCGTTCATGGGCGTGCGAATCTCGTGCGACATGTTGGCCAGGAACGCGCTCTTCGCCCGGCCGGCCGCTTCGGCTGCCTCCTTGGCTTTCTCCAGTTCGGCCTGGATGCGTTTGTGCTCGGTCAGATCGGCAAAGGCTTCCACCAGGTAGGTCCGGCCCTCGCGGATGAGCGGCTCCACGCTCTTCAGAATCGGCATGGTACTGCCGTCCGCCCGCAGGAGCACGCGCTCGGCATGGTCGACCTTTTGATGCAGGTCGGTGATGGGGCACTTGCCTGCAGCGGCGGGGCAAAAGAAACCATGACATATCTCGCCGATCACCGCTTCCCGCTCCCGCCCCATGAGCGTCAGCGCGAAAGAATTGGCATCGGTGACGCGGTGGGTTTCCGAATCGATCACCACTACACCGGCAGGAATGGCATCGAGCAAGGCCGTGACGTAGTCCTGGCTCTGGCGCAGCTCCGTTTCGATTTGCTTTCGCCGGGTGATATCGCGCGCAAACCGGAAGTAGTATTCCGTCCCGCCGAACTGCACGTAGCTGGCGCTCACCTCTACCGGGAAGATCTGCCCCTGTTTGGTTTGATGATGGGTCTCAAAATTCATCGAACCCAGAGCTTTGACCTTCTCCCATGCCACCACCCAGGCTTCGGGTGTGAGATCGGGAACAACATCGGTGATCGACAGGGAGAGCAGTTCCTCGCGCGAACGGCCCAATGACCGGCAGGCGGCCTCGTTGGCGTAAGCGATACGGCCGCGCGAATCCAGCCACGCCACCGCGTCGGAAGCCTGTTCCACCGAGGCTTGCGCCAGGCGCAACTCCTCCTCCGCCCTTTTGGATTCGGTAATGTCGATGAACGTGACTACCGCACCCAAAACCTCGTTACCGCGGCGCTGCGGGTAGGACCAGTACTCGGCGGGGAAACAAGTCCCGTCAGCTCTCCAGAGGACCTCATCCCTGACGTGGGTCCCCTCTCCCTTGCGGAAAGCGCGAAAGATCTGGCACTCGTTCTCCGGCTGGACGGTCCCATTGTTGCGCGAGTGATGAATCTGTTCGTGCATGTTCCGGCCCAACAGATCCTCGACTCTCTCATAGCCCAGGAGCCGGAGGCAGGCCGGGTTACAGAAGGTACACCTGCCTCCCAGATCGATGCCGTAGATGGCCTCCGCCGTCGATTCCAGCAGCAAGCGGAGTTGCAGTTCCTTGGATTCCAAAGCCGTGGTGCGCAGATGTACGAGCTCTTCCAGGTACTCTTTCCGCTGTTCGATTTCCAACCGCCGCCGGCGATTCAGGCGAACGTAACCAGTGAGCAGGAAGGCCAGCAGGATTCCCGCCGCCAGCGCCGATTCGCTGCTCCAGCGCACCGGCTGGAACGCCTGCGGGCCGGGATAGGCCGCTATCAGCCATCGGCGTCCGGCAATGGGGATCTCGCGCGCCGACCGGAAGCCGCGGGGAAGGTCTTCGATTCCGTCGAAACGGGCGCGCTTCGGATAGAGGAGTCTTTCTCCCCGTGCGGCGCTGAGGTCGAGAATGGCCAGGTGTAACCCGGAATTGGCGCCCGCCGCCGCACCCGCTTTCTCGACAATGTCCCCGACTCCGAAAACCGCCAGCACGAAACCCAACAAGCGCTCCTGGCGGTCCTTGACGCTCAACGGCAGGACCCCTCCGCGGTAAACGGGGCGGAAGACGAGGAAGCCGAATTGGTCGGCAGGATCCTGGATGAGTGTCACCCGGCTGGTAGCGATCGGGCTGCCGGTGGCGGCGGCACGCCGGAGGGCCTCATTGCGTACCGCATCGGAAGCCAGGTCGAAGCCGAGTACCTTCTGGCTGCCTTTGAGGGGTTCGGCGAAGAAAACGGGGAAGTACTCCTCGCGGTCGCCGGCGGGGGCCAACTGGCCTTGCGGGAGCAGTTCGGAGATCTGGAACGAAGCCAGGCCGTCGCGGCGAGCGGAATTCTCCCGGGCGGCACGGTCGGCGCGCGGAGTCCTGGGAATCCATTCCAGTGCCCGAATGGCGCGATCGCGCGCCAGGAGGTTTTGCGAGTACCGGGCGAACTGCCCCCGGTCGACGTCCGCCAGGCCATCGTAAAATGCCCCCAGGGAAACGAGGCTGTGCAGCGTCAGGGTGACGTTGGTTTCGACCGCATCGAAGCGTTCCTGCGCAACGATATCGAAAGAGTCTTTGGCGTTCCGGTTTTCGAGGCCCCGCAGGGTAAAGAAGGCAATTCCCAGGGCGATTGCGAGGAATGCCATCCCCGCAATCAAAGCCAGGTAGGGGCGCGTACGCTTCGCGACGGGGGTCATCGGCGAACTACGTGGCGTCTTCGGGAGGCAAATATCTCCACCAAGGTCCGATACCTCCCAATTGCTCTCATCGGCAGATCGGGATAAAATCTCTAGTCATAGTTGCCTGGCGGCGGCGGGGCGGGGAGTCACCGCATGCCGGATGCCCAGGGGTCAGACCCCCCTTGGAGATTGCATCCGGGAACGGGCGTCGCGAAGGTGCCCCGTAGCGGGTTCGTGGGTGCCGGCAACAGCGAGACCGAAGCGGGGCATGTTGGCGTAGACCGACTCGCACCGGCCGCTGGCAACCTGGTAGGTTTCGTGCCAGATGCCGACGGTGCCATCTGCGCCAACACTTTGGTTGAAGGCCTTCCATGCGGGCAGGTGCGTTGCGTTGCGGGACTGGGCATAGTCGACCAGATGGTCGAAGCTACGCCAAGACTGCGTGACCATGACACCCCGCCAATAAAGAGAAGAGTGGGCGGCCAGAAGGCCCAGGGACGGGTTAGCGTAAAGTTCGTTCTGCATGGGGCCCATGGCTCTGGCGACGCGGAGCCACTTGCCGATTGCGAGCAAGCGGTTGATTCGAAAGCCGATCAGAAAGACAACGAAAGGGCCTTCTATAGAGGCGGTGTAGCGGCCCGGGTAAACAACACCGCGGCCAGTCTGAGCTTCGGCCGTTGCCCTCCCAGGACCGCCGGCACCACCAGACCCGGTTTTCGTTTCAGAGTTTGTCATAGAATTTCCTTTATTGGACTCTGGTCTCCGCCACTCAGCGGACTGCAATTGCCAGGCCAGCTCACGTGTGTCTTGTCTTTCATAACCTTGAGGGCCTGAAGCGGCCTGAGGGCCACTCTCGGCATGGCGCCAGGTTTCGACAGTCCCTTCCGATGCGCTGACCGTGGGGGCGCTTCACGCCCCGCTATCCCCCGCTGCTGCGTGAGGCTGCCAGCCGCGCGGTCAACGACTGCACCACGCCCGCCGCCATGACGGTATCCGGGTGCTGCTCGCCCAGAACCTTACGCCGGCCCTCGTAGGTCTTACGAATCAGATCCAGGCCGTCTTGCAGGTGGCCCGTTTGCACCAGTGTCACGCCAAGGTTGGCCATCGACGTCAAGGTATCGGGGTGCTCCTCGCCCAGGGTTCGCTTGCGCGTCTCCAGTACAAACTCCTGGAGCGCGCGGGCGCCGGCGAAATCGTGCTGCAACAGTAATGTGTCGGCGAGGTTGCTCATGGATTGCAAGGTGTCCGGATGATCCCGTCCCAAAACACGCACG
>CAZARO010000094.1:0-10308 GCA_964487165.1 uncultured Solibacteraceae bacterium
TACAACACCACCGCCACCCTGCCCATAGTGACTGTCGGCGGCCAGACCGCCACGGTGCAATACAGTGGTGCGGCTCCCGGTCTGCTCGGCGCCTACCAGGTGAACATCCTGATTCCGGTGTCCGCCCCTACAGGCTCCGAGGTGCCCATCCAACTCGCCATCGGCGGAGCCGCATCGAACATCGTGACGATCGCGATTCAGTAGAGTGCAGCGATTATGGGAAGCGACGTGCCGGGCATTTGCAGATCGGATACCCGTTCGACGATGTCTGCGATGCCATTGGCGGCGCCCCTTCTTTACTTCGACCGGTGCAGCTTCCGCCGAATATCAGGCCAGAATTCCTTGATCAGATTATTCAAAGTATCGAACCCAACCTCGGACCCCCAGACGCTCGCCGCGGTCGACAGATCTCGATCCTCTTTCGGGTGATAGGAATAGGTCGAGATAACAGCCGCGGTGGAACTGCCGAGGAACTCTGAATAGTTGAGTTGCGCTAGCCCGGAATCGGTGCGGGTTACGAAGATGCGCCCCACTGCATAGAGAATTCGGTGTTTGACTCCTCCTTGGCCTGATTGGAAGTAACGCGGGTCCTGATGGAGTAACGACGGGAAGATCGCTTGCGTCGTGAAGTTCTCGATAGTGCCATCGGCGAAATTTTGCGCATACCTTTTCGCGTATCCCTCCGCGCCTTGTCCATAACCGGATTCGCTATTATTCGCCTGGCTGATGGCGGCTTGCAAGCCGTGCCAGACGAAGGTCACGGGGTCAAAGGAGGCCTGCGCGGTGACTTTGAACTTCTCGCCGACACTCAGCGGAGGTGCCTTGTCCGCATTCTCCAGCGTGAGAAAATTCGGCAAGGTATAAAAGATGCGGTCCTTCGATATGCCGTTGGCTGGTTTGGCCTGCTCGGCGCTATCGGTCGCAGGTTCGGGCGTTTGAGCTTGGAGTGCGAACTCCGCGATGAGAGCACAGAACAGAAACTGAACGATCCTCTTTATCATGGCCGTTTTTCACGCCCTTATCGGAGAATGTAAGTCGCACGAGACCTCCTATTGCTCGCCTGCCACCAGGAGGTCTCGCGTAAACGCTACTTACCTGTTGGATGCTTGCGCCAGAGTAGTGAGGAACGGCTCTGCAACTGCAGGCGCCTGCGCTCCCCCTTCAACGATTTCGCTGTTACTTAGCTTCTTGCCATAAAGAGCCTTGTTCCCAGATTCGTCGGTCTTCAGGGTTGCACCATCGAGACCGAAGCCGGCGAAAACCCCCTTGGTGCTGCCGTAAAAAAGAATCTCCGAGTTGGCATCGTCGCGCGCCGACTTCCCATTTCCCCATGCTGCCGAAGCGTCCGACCCGATCGCAAAACGATCCGAAAGCAGTTTCGAGCGCCGGCCGCCGTCCAACGACAGGATTACGATGTCGATGTCTTCGCCGCCAACCTGGAGACCCAGGCTGCCACTCTCAAGTGTGATCGCGCCTGGCGCCGACCAATTACTACCATTGCGACAGGAGATGAACCCTCGCCCGTAGCCCACGCCAACAACGGCAGCGCCTTTTTTGAATCCGGGAATGACGGCGATACAGTCGGCACCGGCGAGTCGCTCCGGCCGGATGGCGTGTTCGGAGTTCGTCAACGCGCTGAAAACGGTCGCGGCTTTTCCCAGTCGTTCGGCAGTGTCATCGGCGGCTACCGCAGTGACAGCCGCAGCGAGTGTCAAGAAGAAAACGTATTGTCTTGTTCGCATAAGTCTTTTACGCTCCGTAATGGATGTAAACGCGTTTCCTTTCGTTTGAGTGAACGTGTCTTGACTTTATTTCAGGCACGTGGTCTTCCACTCGTCCGACCCAATAAGCTCCTTGGAACGAAGTGCAGTTGGCCACGGATTAACACAGATGAACACGAATAAGAAGGAAACAAGAGTGAGTGGGTCTTATCGGCGTTAATCGGCGTTCATCGGCGGCCAAATGTGCTGTCCGCGGTACAGCCCGAGCGTCAACTGGTTTTGCGAAAGTACCGCTAGCAGGTCAGCCGGCAGGCGTGGCCAACCGCTACGCATCGCAGATTGGACGTGGGCAGTGTCCGACAAAAGCCAGTTGGTCGACACGGCGGTGCCGACAGATCGTCAGGTGAGATGTGACAGGCCGTACTTACTCAACCCCGGCCGTCATACAAGTGATTGAAAGTATCGGTAACTGACGCCGGCGATGAGCAGGGCGCCATGTTCCCGCGCGCGCCAGCGGCGGCTACCCCGCCGTGTCCAGAATCGCTTCCAGAATATCGGGGATTTCGAAGACCGCGCGATTGTGCAGCCGCTCAGTGGCGGCGCGAAAGCGCGCGAAGGCTGCCGGCTCCAGCATCTCCTCCACGGCGCGGGCGATCCGGCGAAAATTCGGCAGCACTACGCCCACGCCTTGCTCGCGGACCCACTCGGCGTTGTAGCGTTCCTGCGGGAGGGTCCACGCGTTGCTCTCTACAATCACCGGCAACCGCATGGCCACGGCCTCGCTGATGCTGGCGGGTCCCGGCTTGCCGATGAAGTAGTCGGCCAGTTGCATGTAGCGCGGCACTTCGCGCGTGAAGCCCTCCACGAATATCGGCGCGCCGTGCGGCATGGCTCCCAGCCGGGCGCGCAGCTTCTGATTGTGGCCGCAGATCAGTATCAATTGACGGTCCGGCAGGCTGCCCGCGATATCCGACATCACCTCCGCGCCCTGCCCGCCGAACAGCACCAGCCCCACCGGCCGTTCGGGGTCCAATCCCAGTGCCGCGCGCGCTTCGTGGCGCGCTTCCGGTGTGAGCGGCGCCAGCTCATAGAATCGCGGATTCAGAATCATTCCCGAAACGCGGTGGATGGTGGCCGGCGCGAATCCCATTTCCGTGGCCTGCGCCACGGCCTTGTCGGAGCCGCAGATGACGTGCTGGTTGTGTTGCGGCGCCTGCCGTTCCAGCCAGAAATGCGGCGGATAATCGGCGATATCGGTGATGATGGTGACGAACGGAACGCCCGGCAAGGCGCGCCGCAAACTCTCGGCCATCGCGCGATTGAAATTGGGTACCAGCGAGACTACCAGATCGGGACTGCTCTTGCGCCAGAATTCCACCAGCATGCGCACCTGCTGCGAGTGGAACATCCTGATGACCAGGTGCATGCCCGCGGTGAGTTGCGGCGAGCCCAGCGTCCAGCCCTTGCGCAGCATGGTGTTGTAGAGGTCTTCCATGCGCAGGCCGGTGATTTTGCGGAAGACGTCGAGCGTGTCCAGCAGTTCCTGCAAATTCACCATGCGGATCTCGCAGCGCCGCTCCTGCTGCTCCATCACCTGCCGCAGGGCGTTGGCCGCTGCGCGATGGCCGCCGCCGGCGTCGAAGTAGACGAAATCGAGCTTCCGCATCTGTCCGATTGTGCCACGCCACACCAGTTTGAGGGGCGTATGCCCTCATAAAACCAATTTCGTTAACGTATGTTTTTTGCTTGTGTCACGGAATTGTAGCCGTGCCCCTTCTACAACTAAGAGTATGCGGTGCGACTTGCATGTCCACACCAATCACTCAGGAATGTGCACGATTCCGCTGTTGCGGCGCGTGTGCCGGGAAAGCTACAACGAACCACTGGCGGTTTATGAAAAGCTCAAACGCCTGGGCATGGATCTGGTGACCATCACCGATCACGATTCCATCGATGCCGCCGAGACACTTCGTTCGCGGCCCGATTTCTTCCTCAGCGAAGAAGTCACCTGCCATTTGCCCAGCGGCACGGAACTGCACATGGGCGTGTACGACATCGCCGACCGCGATCACGTGGAAATCCAGCGGCGCCGCGACGATTTCGAATCCCTGATCGCGTGGCTGCGCGAACGCAACCTGCTGTTCAGCGCCAACCACGTCTTTTCGAGCCTCACCGGCCGCCGCTCGCTGGCCGATTTCGAACTGTTCGAGCGCGACTTCCCGGCCATCGAGACGCGCAACGGGCACATGTTGGCCCACGCTAATGAGAACGCCGCCGCTCTGGCCGATTTCTCCGCCAAAGCCGAAGTGGGCGGCAGCGACGCCCACGCCATGGCCTCGGTGGGGTGCGCGTGGACGGTAGTGCCGCGCGCGCGCAATCGCCAGGAATATCTCGACGGCCTGCGCCGCGGACTGGGCAAAGTACGCGGCGATACCGGCGGCTACTGGAAACTGACACGCGACGTACTCACCATCGGCGGACAGATGGTTTGCCATAATCCGCTCACTCTGCCGCTCGCGCCGCTGGCTTTGGGCGTACCATTGGTTATGCTGGGTAATTACGCGAAGGAGTGCCTCTTCGCCCGCTGGTGGATGTCCCGCTATCTGCGCGCGCGCCCGCAGCGGTTCCCGTCGGTCGAAGTCGCCGAGGTGGCCGCATGACCCGCGCCAGCGGCATGACCCGCACCAGCGCTATGCTGAGCTACATCGCGAGCCGCGACCACCGGCTGATGCGGCACGTGAATCGCTGGCCTGCGCCGCGCTGGATTCGCGTCTGGATGGTGTGCGCCACGCGGGGCGGCGATGGCTGGCTGTGGTATGCCATGGGCGTCGTCATCCTGCTGGCGGGCGGAGATCGCCGTTTTGCCGCGGTGGGCGCCGCGCTGCTGGCAGCCGGCATGGGCGTCACGTTGTTTCTCCGCCTCAAGAAGGCCACGGGCCGCAGGCGGCCTTGCGCCATCGAGCCGCACTGCTGGGCCACGCTGCTGCCGCCGGACCAGTTCTCGTTCCCCTCCGGCCACACCATCACGGCGTTTGCGGTAGCTGTGTCGCTGAGCTGCTTTTATCCCGACCTGACCACCGGCCTGCTGTTCTGCGCTCTGTCGATTGCCTGCTCGCGCATTCTCCTGGGCATGCACTTCCTCAGCGACGTACTGGCTGGCGCCGCGATCGGGACTACGGTGGCGTGCGCGTCAGTCTGGGCTGTGGGCGCTATCAGCTATCGGCTGTCGGCTATCGGCTAAGGGACCGCTCCCTTGCGGTCGCGGCTCGGTAAACTGTTCTACAGCACCGGGGAATCGTTACCCAGCAACGCTCTGCGCACGATTTTGACCGGCGGGTTGCCTTGCCGCAGGAACGCGTCGTGGAATCCCTGTAACGTATATTTCCCGCCTTTCATGGCTTTGTAATCTTCTCGTAACTTGAGAATCTCGAGTTTCCCCAGCGTGTAGACCAGGTAAGTGGGGTCGGACGTTCCCCGCTTGGCCTCTTTCTCCGCCGTGGGCCGCACCTGGTGGCCTTCCTGGACGAAGAACTCGACGGCCTGTTCCATGGTCATGTCCCCGGTGTGCATGCGGATCCCCACGACGTAGCGCGCATCACGCAGGAGCGCGTCCTGTAACTGGCCCAGGCGCAGTTTGAGGTCGCCATTGCCGTAACCTTCGTCGAGCATCATCTGCTCGGTGTAGTGCGCCCAGCCCTCGGCATTGGAACCGCAGCCCATCAGCTTGCGCACCTTACTGGTAGCCGAGGGTACCCACAGAAACTGGATGTAATGGCCAGGATACGCCTCGTGGACTGCCGTGCTGATGATGGTGCCGCGATTGAACCCCTGCAGATACTCGTCGATCTCCTTGGCGGGCCAGGCGGGGTCGGGCAGCGTGACGTTGAAAAACGCCTCCTTCGCCACCTTTTCGTAAGGGCCGGGCGTGTCCATGGAGGCCGAAGTCAGCGCCCTCATGAAAGGCGGTGTCTCCTCCACGGTGGGCATCACTTTCGACGGAATGGTGACGATATGCCTGGTCTCGATGAAGTCGCGCAGGCCGCCCAGTACGTCGCGGAAGGAACCGAGCAGCTTGTCGGCGGCGGGGTGATCGTTCTCCAGATCTTGCAGGATGGCTTCCACGGGACGGTTGGGGTCAATCTGCGCGGCCACGCGCTTCAACTCGGCCTGATTGCGATGCAGATCGTCATAGCCGACGGCGAGCAGCCGGTCGAGCGGGGTGTCCACCATTTCGTCGTACAGCAGCTTGTTGCGATAGTTCTCGGCGCCGATGCGAAAGTCACCCTTGGAGCGCGGCAGGAGATCGGTCTTCAGAAAATTCTCGTACGACTTGAGCGCGTCCAGAACGCCCTGATTGCTCTTCTTGAATTCGGCCAGAAGCGCGGCGTCTTTCACCTTGGTGAAGGCCGCGGGCACGTCGTGCTGGAAGAAGCTCTCGATGCCCGGCAGTTGTTCCAGCGCCACGCTGGTATAAATTTCGGGCGGATTCTTCAGGTTCTCGCGCGCCGACTGGAACATGCGGGGGATGAGCTATTCGCGCGCGATGGCCGATTTCAGGCGCTCCGCCGGGGGCGCGAACGTGCGGCTCATGATAGTGAAAATGGCGCTGGTGGCGTAGGAGGTGTAGCCGTCGGGGTTCTTCTCCCACATGCGGATGTTATCGAGCGTGAGCAACTGGCCGTGCAACTGGGCGAGCGCCAGTTCGCGATCGGCCGCCACGGAGGGCGACAGGCCGCTGGGGTCGAAGGCCTCCACTTCGGCGATGAACTTTCTGGTGACGGCGATTTGCTCCTCCACTTCCGCGCGGGAGCCGGTGGGCATGAGGGCGTCGTACTGGTGGAAGCCGGCCTGCGTGGCGGAGGCGGGGTCATAGCGGAAGATCAGTTCGTCGAAAATGCGGTCGGCCAGTTTGTTGAATTCGGTGTCGCGAGCCTGGGCGAAGCAGGCGGCGGCCAGGATGAGGAGCATGAAGACGCGTGAAGGGGTCATTAAGACGATTCTGTCATATTCGGCGGAGCGCTCGCGGGCCTCTCGATAAAGACGACGAGAAAACGGAATCGGAATCGAACAAGCGGGTGCGCCTTGCCATGCGTAACGCCCCAAGTAAGCCTGGCATCAAGGAAAATAATTAGATCGGCGCCGGATCGGAGAGTCTTTGTCCCGAGGATGACGGCTTGATCCGCCCGGTACTTATACTACAAGCGGACTCCTTCAACCCGGTTCGGACCGCCATCCTAGCCGATAGCTTCCTTCACACCATCAACTTCACCCACAGATAAATCACCGGCAGCGTAAACAGGGTACTGTCCACGCGATCCAGAAATCCTCCGTGGCCGGGCAGGATCCCGCCCGAGTCCTTTACGCTGGCGCCGCGCTTGATGGCCGATTCCGCCAGGTCGCCCAGTTGTCCCGCCATGTTCGCCACCACCGTCAGCCCGATCGCGGCGGCAACGTTCGTTCCCGGAATGAAGCGGAGCAGGTACGCTCCGCCCACCAGCACGGAAGTCACCACCGACGCGGCCGCGCCCTCCCACGACTTCATGGGGCTCACCCGCGGCGCCATCTTGTGTTTTCCCAAGGAACGTCCGACGTAATAAGCTCCCGTGTCGCCCGCCCAGTTCAATAGCAGCGCGTACATCAGCCAATGGTGACTGTAGTCCTGACGCAGCGCCAGGGCGAATTTCCAGCTGCCGAACACGTACACCACGCCCATCAGCAGCAGCGCCGCGCGCGGCAGAGTCTTCGACAGATTGTCGGCGCGCATCGAAGCCGCCAATGCCACCAGCGCGATCGCCGTCACCAGCGGCCAACTCTCGGCCTGCCACACCAGCAGCAGCACCCCAGCGCCATAGCCCATGAGGTTCAGGCGGCCGAAGCCATACCCTTCCGCGATGCCGTTGTATTCGTAGTAGCACAGCAGACCGATAGCCGTCAGAACGGCGAGGAAGATCCAGTAATTGGCCCACAGGACCACGTACGTGACCGCCGGAATCAGTGCCAGCGCGGTAAGCAGCCGCTTCATGACGAACGGAGCGCGGCAATCAAACTCTCGTCACTGGCGGCTCCCGCGCCATCGGCGGTGCGCCCGGCGGGTGCTCCGCTCAATCCGCCGTACCTGCGGTCGCGCTTCTGGTATTCCAGCACCGCCTGCAACAGGTCCGTGCGCGTGAAATCCGGCCAGAGCGTTTCGGTGACATACAACTCAGCGTAGGCAATCTGCCACAGAAGGAAATTGCTGATGCGCATCTCACCGGAAGTGCGGATCAGCAGATCGGGGTCGGGACAGGTGGCCGTGTACAGATTCGTGGCAATCAGATCCTCGTCGATGCGCAGCGTCCCGATGCTGCCATCGAGCCGCGCCATGTCGAGCGCGGCATTCACCGCATCGACAATTTCCGCCCGCCCTCCGTAGTTGATGGCGAGATTGACCAGCAGTCCGCGATTGGAACTGGTAGCCTCCACGCCCGATTCCAGTTCGCGGCGCACCTGCGGCGGCAAGGCGTCCAGGCGGCCGATGGCTTGCAGGCGGATATCGTTGCGCTGCAGATCGGGAAGTTCGTGCTTGAGGTAATAGCGCAGCAGGCGCCAAAGGGTTTCCACTTCCGCCCGCGGCCGCTTCCAATTCTCCACTGAGAAGGCGTACAGCGTGAGGACTTTTACGCCCAGCCGGGCGCACGTCTCCACCGTCGACCGCACCGGGCCAATGCCCGCCTGGTGCCCGGCGACGCGCGGCAGCCTGCGCCGGCCGGCCCAACGGCCGTTGCCGTCCATGATGACAGCGATATGCGCGGGGAGCCGGGTGGGATCGATTGCCTGGACCAAACCCCAGTCTTTCTCGCCAGGCTGGACCGCTTCCAGTAAAGCCTTCATGAATAAAATCTTATGGTACAACAGCGTGGCGGAAATTCGGAAATCCAAGTGGGGCAACTACAGAAGGATACTGAAGTCAGAGGCGGCCCCTGCGGGTCCGTGAAGTCAGAATGAAGACACCACTCACGCAATCGTTGCCATCCCGTTTTTCGGTCAAGGGCGGCGCCTCCGGACCCGGTTAGTGACCCGCACGGTCCAGGGGAAGACGGGGCTCAGCGCACTCCGCTGCCTTCGCGTCCTCCCCTCTTTTTTCTTCTTTGTCTTTCCTCAGCGTCTCTGCGTCTCTGCGGTGAAATCCACCCTACTCCTCCCGCAGAGTCCGCACCGGGTCGATGCGCGCCGCCCGCCGTGCGGGTACCCACGCCGCCGCTAACGCTACCGCGATGAGCAGGGCGGGCGCCGCCGTCAAACTCCACGGATCGCGTGCGTCCACCTGAAACAGCATGCTCCCCACCAGCCGCGTGACCGCCAGCGACCCCGCCAGTCCCGCCGCCACTCCCGCCAGAGTCCATCCCGCCGCGTGCCGCAAGAACATTCCGGTCACCGCGGACGGGGTCGCGCCCAGCGCCATCCGCACCCCCACCTCGCGCGTGCGCTGCCCCACCAGAAACGCGATCACGCCGTAGATTCCGATGGCCGCCAGCAGCAATCCCACCCCCGCGAAGCCCCCGAGCAACAGGGCGTCGAAGCGCGGCCCGGTGGTCAGGTTCGCGGCGCGCTCCTGCAGCGTCTGCACCGTCACCGGCACACCCGGATCCATCCCCGCGACAATCCCCCGCAGCGTCCTGGACACGGACCGCGGCTCCAGCGGACTCCGCACAATCACCCAGGCGCCGCGCCAACCGAGTCCGGGCGCGGCGTTATTGTACGTGGCGTCGGCGAAATGTTTCCGCAGCTCGTAATACTCCGGGTCGGGCCGGTGTTCGAGCCCGTTGTTGATCACGTCGTCCGCCACTCCGACCACCGTATGCCACACGCCCTTATCGGTACTGAGCATGTGCTTGCCCAGGGCATCGCCATCCGGAAAGAGGCGGCGCGCCAGTTCCCGGCTCAAGATGATGGGCATCTCCGCGGCGCCGCGTTCCTCTTCGGTGAATGCGCGCCCACGCACAATCGGAATGCCCATGGCGGCGAAGTACCCGGGCGTGACGTACCGCCAGCCCACCATGCCGCCGGAGCCCTCGGGGTACGGCGGCCGGCCCTCCACGTTGAGCACAAAGAACGGCCGCGAACGCGACCCGCCGTAGGGCGGGATGTTGTCGCTGATGGCGTACACCGGGCTGCCCGGCAGGCCGCGCAGGCGCGTCTCCAGACGCTCGAAGAAGGCTAGCGGGTCGTACCCTCTCCCCATTACGAATTGCGCCGCCACCGTCTGCTCCGTGTCCATCCCCAGCGGAACCTTCTCCAGATTCCACAGCGAGCGCAGCAGCAAACCGGCGCCCGTCAGCAGCACCAGCGACGCGGCAATCTGCGCGGCGATCAGCACGTGACGCAGCAGTCCGCGCCCCGAGACCACCGTCCGGCCTGCCGCCATACTGGCCGCCGCCGGAGTATCCATCGCCGGCGCCAATCCGAACAGCACGCCGGACACCAGCGAGAGCCCCACCGCGAAGAGCAGCACCCGGCCATCGAGCGACGCCTGATCGAGGCGCAGGATGCCGGTGGGCGCCGCCGCTACGAAAAATCGCAGCAACAGCCACGCCAGCCCGCAGCCCGC
>CAZARO010000095.1:0-10291 GCA_964487165.1 uncultured Solibacteraceae bacterium
CACTGCCAGAAGCGAGTCTCCATCACGGCATTCAAGCCCACGTTGATTGGATTGATTCTGGAAGGCCTGGGTATCTTCCTGGCGTTCGTCTTCCGCTTTCCGCCCGACTCTCCGCCGGGCATTGGCCGGATTGTGGCTTCCTTCTTTTTCGGCGTGCTGGCAGCCTTCCTTTCGTGGATCTCCGTCCGGCACCTGGGCCGCCAGTTCCGCATGCAGGCGGGTTTGTATGAGGATCACGAGTTGATTCAAACCGGGCCCTACGCCGTGGTGCGCCACCCGATTTATGCGTCTTTGCTGTCGGTCCTGCTGTGCACCCTGCTGCTGTTGACACCCTGGCAGTGGGCACTGGTATCGCTGGCGGTCTTTCTGCTGGGCACGGAGATCCGCGTTCGCACCGAGGACCGCCTGCTGGAATCGCGGTTCCATGGCGTCTTCCTGGAGTATCGAAAGAAAGTTCCGGCCTACGTGCCGTTCGTGCGATAGCGCACCGGCGCCGGCCCATCACGCCCACCCGTGTGGCGCACCCGCGCCGTGCTATAAGATTGACGTTTATGATCAGGCGCGTGTCCACATTCTTCCTTGTTATGGTGTTGGCAGGCGGCGTTTTTGCGGCCGATTCTCCCAACCTGACCGAACAATACCGCGCCACGGCCGAAAAGCTGATCCAGGCGGCCATGGCGGATACCGACGGCTACAACCGTCTGGCGTACCTCTGTTACCGCATCGGCAACCGCCTGAGCGGTTCGGCGGGGCTGGAACGCGCCATCGCCTGGTCGGTGGAACAGATGAAAGCCGTGGGCCTGAGCAACGTCCAGGTGATTCCCGCCAAGGTGCCGCACTGGGTGCGCAACAGCGAATCGGCGCGGCTGCTGGCGCCGGGCGTTGGCGGGATCATGGATAAACCGCTCCACATGCTCGGCTTGGGCATGAGCATCGGCACTCCTCGCGGAGGCATCACCGCCGACGCCGTGACGGTCTCGAGTTTCGAAGATCTGGCCAGGCTGGGCCGCGAGAAGGTGCAGGGCAAGATTGTGGTCTACAACTATCCTTTCACCAACTACAATTCGGCCCGGAATTATCGCACCAGCGGGGCGTCGCGCGCCGCGGCCCTGGGGGCGGTAGCGGTGCTGGTGCGATCGGCCACGCCGCTGGCCATGCAGGCTCCGCACACCGGCGCCATGGAATATGACGCCGATCAGCCGAAGATTCCGGCGGCGGCCATTTCTCCCGAGGACGCCCTGATGATCGCGCGCTTGTGCGCCGACGGCGTCCCGGTGAGGGTCCACCTGGAAATGGGCGCGCAGATGCTGCCCGATGCCGACAGCGGCGACGTGATCGGCGAGATTCCCGGGAAGGAGCATCCCGAGGAAGTGGTGGTGATTGGCGGCCACATCGATTCCTGGGACGTGGGACAGGGCGCGCAGGACGATGGCGCCTCCATCATGGCTTGTCTGCAAGCCCTGGCGCTGATTCACCAACTGGGACTGCAGCCGCGGCGCACCCTGCGCGTGGCCTTCTGGGTGAACGAAGAGAACGGCACCCGCGGCGGCGAGGCGTACCGCGCCTTTGTGGGCGACCAGCTCAAGAATCAGGTGATGGCGCTGGAAATGGATGGCGGAGCGGAGACGCCGCGCGGTTTCGGCGCCGGCGTCGACGAGAAATCCATGGATCTGTTGAAGCAGATCGCCAAGCTGCTCGAACCCATCGGCGCGGGCGAAATCACCGGTGGCGGCGGGGGCGAGGATATCTCCGCGCTGCTCCGCGACGGCGTGGTGGGCATGAGCGAGCGCGCCGCCGGCACTCACTATTTCGACTGGCACCACAGCGAGGCCGACACCCTGGACAAGGTGGACCCCGAGGATTTCCGCAAGAGCGTCGCCGCCCTGGCGGTGATGAGCTTCGCCATCGCCGACATGCCGGCCCGCCTGACCGCGGGCACAGGCGGGGGGAGACGAGGACGCTAGTGCCGCGTCTATACTGAAGAGAGATGCGTCTTGGCGCCATACTCGCGGGATTGGCCGGCTGTGGGCTGGTGGTGTGTACCCTCTGGGCGCAAGACCCCTTTCGCGAATACCCGGCCTGGGAGTACAACAATTTTCCGCTGCCGAAGGACTACATGGTGCCGGGCGAGTGGACTTTCGCGCGCCTGATGTATCCCACCAGCCCGGTCTATGTCGACTGGCAGTCGACCATGAACTCGCAGTATGACTGGCACTTCGGCATGACCAACTGGAGCATCGACTATCCGCGGTCGGACCGGCACCTGTCGCAGGCCGTGCGACGGCTGACGCGCATCGACGGGAAATCGGCGGAGCAGCCCATCAACCTGGAACAGGACGACGACGTGTTCAACTACCCGTTCCTGTATGCCGTGGAAGTGGGCCACTGGCAGTTGACCGACCAGATGGTGAAGAAATTCCGCGAGTACCTGGACCGCGGCGGTTTCTTCATGTGCGACGATTTCCACGGCACTAAGGAATGGGAGGTCTTCATCCAGAGCTTCAAGAAAGTGGAGCCCGATCGGGAGATTATCGACATCCCTATCAACGATGCCATCAATCATACGGTCTACGACATCAACGAGCGCTACCAGGTTCCGGGCGCGCAATATGAGTACCCGCCGTACAGCATCTGCGAAAAATGCCGCACCAATCCGACCTGGGGAAGCGGCGGCGACGATCCGCATTTTCGCGGCGTATACGACGACCGCGGCCGGCTGTTTGCGGTGATGACGCACGACAACGACTTGGGCGATTCCTGGGAGAATGCCGACGACCCCAAGTATCCCGAGAGGTTCTCCTGGCTGGGGATCCGCATCGGCCTCAACTATATCGTCTACGCCATGACACACTAAGTCGCCGTCAACTTATGACGCCGACAATTGCGGCACCGGATTTACCGTCCCGGTCGCCGCGTTTCACCGTGGAACGGGAAATGGCAGCGGTACCCGCGGCGCTATTCCGCGCCTGGACCGAGCAGTTCGACCGGTGGTTTGCGACGCCGGGAACGGTGCTTGTGAAAGGCGAGGTCAACGCGGCATTCTAAGGTTGGAGCAAGACCGGCTGATTGCATTTACGTGTCTCACCGCCGCTACCAAAGGCGCCGAAACGGTGGTGACGGTGCAACTCGCCGCTCACCAGGGCGGGACGTAACTGCGGCAGACGCACGCCGGTTTTCCCGATAAGGAGTGACTGCGCCGTCACCGCCATGCGTGGCCCGCGCTGCGCACCCCGATGCAGCAGGGCCATGGCGGCCGCATGTCACATCGTGGGGGGATGTCCCGCGCATGCTCGGCGTGCTCAAAGCTTAGCATTACGCGGGTTTCGAGCCTCACTGCCAAAGGCCGCAGCGAGTATATCATATTTTGGGGTCTATTTTATCCCAAAATAAGTGCGCTCCGTTGAGGGTATAGCCCCCTCTCTTGCGGGTAAGCCGTTGTATCCAAAGAAAAACTAGAAAACCTTAGTCAAGCAGCGATATGAGTTATTGAGTCATTTTAGTACGCCCGGGTAAACTGCGCGACAGCCCTGGACGAAGGTTGAGGCAATGGACGACCAAGAGGTCATTAACGAGTTCCTCATTGAAAGCAATGAAAACCTGGCCCGCCTGGATCAGGAGATGGTCGAGCTGGAACAGCGCCCCAAGGATACCCAGTTGCTGGCGAGCGTTTTTCGCACCATCCACACTATTAAAGGCACGTGCGGTTTTCTGGGCTTCGGCAAACTGGAGGCGATCGCTCATTTAGGTGAAAACCTGCTCAGCCGGCTGCGGGACGGCGAGCTGGAGCTCACGCCGGAGCTGGTTACCCTAATCTTGCAGGTCGTGGATGCGACCAAGCGCATGCTGGTATCGATTGAGGCTACCGGCGCGGAAGGCGACGAGAATCACGATGCCTTAATCCTGCGGCTGCAATCCGTGTCCGGGCGGAAGGCCCCTGCACCAGCGCCACCGCCAGTCGCGCCGCCACCCGAGACAGCGGCTGCCCCGAAGTCTGCCGCGCCTCCTCTTCGATCCGAACCGGAGATCGCGGAAACTCCGCGGGAGGTCGAGTGCGCCCAGGCGCAGGCCGAGTGCGAGGACACGACATCTCAAAAGGCATCGGCTGTGTCCGACTCGACGATCCGCGTCGACGTTGGCCAACTGGACAAGCTCATGAACCTGGTTGGCGAACTGGTGCTGACTCGCAACCAGATTCTGCAGTACAACGCCCGGCAGGAAGACACCACGCTGAACACCACATCGCAGCGTCTGAACCTGATCACCACTGAGTTGCAGGAGGGAGTCATGAAGACCCGCATGCAGCCCATCGGCGTGGTCTGGAACAAGCTTCCGCGTCTGGTGCGGGACCTGGCCACTTCCTCCGGGAAGCAAATCCATTTGGAGATGGATGGGGCCGATACGGAGCTCGACAAGACCATTATCGAGGCGATCAAGGATCCGTTGACTCATATCGTGCGCAACTGTTGCGACCACGGGATCGAGACACCCGAGGTCCGGCTGCGAAATGGCAAAACAGCCGGCGGAAAGTTGTCGCTTCGTGCCTTCCACGAAGGCGGCCAGGTCAACATCGAGATCACCGACGACGGCTCTGGCGTCGATTTGGCGCGCGTCAGGAAGAAGGCGCTCGAAAAGGGATTGGTGCGGCCGGACCAGATTGATCGGATGACCGAACGGGAGGTCCTCAGCCTGATCTTTCTACCCGGCTTTTCTACGGCGTCGCAGGTGACCAGCGTCAGCGGACGCGGGGTAGGCATGGACGTGGTGAAGACCAATATTGAGAAGATCGGAGGGGCTGCCGATCTGGCCAGCCGGCTGGGCGAAGGCACCACGGTCAAACTCAAGATCCCGTTGACCCTCGCCATTATCCCGGGGCTGGTAGTGAAAAACAGCGGCGAACGGTTTGTAATTCCGCAGGTGAGCCTGTTGGAACTCATCCGCCTGGAAGCGGACTCCGGCAAGAGTCCCATCGAGTGGATCCATGGCACGCCGGTCTACCGCCATCGCGACCGTCTCCTTCCCATTACCTATCTGAGTCAGGTGCTGGGGCAAAAGGCCGCGGAGAATTCGGATGTCGTCAATATCGTGGTCCTGCAGGCGGGAGACCGGCAATTCGGCCTGGTGGTGGACGATATTCAGGACACGCAGGAAATTGTCGTCAAGCCCCTCGGCAAGCAGCTCAAGGGTCTAAGCTGTTATGCCGGCGCCACCATCATGGGGGACGGCCGCGTGGCGCTCATCTTGGACGTGCTGGGAATCGGCCAGCTGTCCGGCGTGTTGCAGGAGTCTCACGAACAGGCGAAGGCCGACGCCGAGAAGAAGGACCGGTCGGACAGGGATCTTCAATCCTTCCTGCTGTTCCGCGCCGGGCGGTTTGAACGCCTGGCGGTCCCCTTGTCCCTGGTCGCGCGGCTGGAGGAGTTTGCGAAATCCAAGATCGAACATGCGGGCGGACGGCGTGTAGTGCAGTACCGCGGAAAGATACTGTCGCTGGTTTCATTGACCTCGATCCTTCAGGGCGGCGACGAGGCTTCCGAAGTCCCGGATCCGGTACAAGTCGTCGTCTTCAGCAACGGCGAAGGCAGCATTGGGATCCTGGTCGACCAGATTTTGGACATCGTCCAGGAGACCGTTGCCGTACGGCAACCTTCCCAGCACAAGGGGATGCTTGGTTCGGCGGTGATCGGCGGAAAAGTCACCGACATGCTGGACCTGCAAGGGGTCATCGATGCGGCCGACGACAAGTGGTTCCGCAAGACGCGGGTTCACGTTTCGGAAAAGACCACCGTCATGCTGGCGGAAGCCTCCTCTTTCACGCGCGGAATCGTGCGCAACTCGCTGGAGATGGCGGGCTACCGCGTGATCGAGGCTGCCGATACCAAGCAGGCGCTGCAAGAACTGGAACGGCGGGACGTCGACGTGGTGGCGGCATCGCTCGATCTGCCGTCGGCAGGCGGATTCGACTTTCTGGAACAGATGCGGCGAGTCCCGACGTTAACCGGTATCCCGGCCCTGGCGCTGGCCATGTCCGAGGAAGAAAAGCTGCTTCGTGGCAAACACCCGGTGGACTTTGAGGATGTCCAGATGAAATTCGACCGCGACGCCATGCTGCGGTCGCTGGCGAAGTTATCTGCTGTAAACGGCGAACACAATTTAGAGCCGGCACTAGCCGGGGAGAAGGAGTGAAGGAAATGGCCACCCAGCAAGATCTGTCAACCCAGGCCACCCGGCAGTTCGCGACGTTTTTCGTGGACGGGCTATTCTTCGGCATCGATGTGCTCGAGGTCCAGGAGGTGCTCCGGTATCAGGAGATGACTCGGGTCCCGCTGGCGCCGGAGGTGATCGAAGGCCTCATCAACCTCCGCGGGCAAATCGTGACCGCCATCGATATGCGGCGGCGTCTGAAGCTCCGGCCGAGAACCGACGGCCAGACGCCTATGAACACGGTAGTGCGCACTGAAGAAGGAGCCGTGAGCCTGCTGGTAGACGAAATCGGCGACGTGATCGCCGTGGACGCGGACAATTTTGAACGCGCGCCGGACAACGTCACAGCGGAAGCCAGGGAGTTGCTACAGGGCGTGTATAAGCAAAAGGACCGTTTGTTGCTGATTCTCGACACCAAGAAGACCATTGGAGTTGCCGGTGGGACACGCTGATCTTTGCGGCCGTCGGGAGGACGTAGGTCCTCAGCGCCGCTTCGACAGAGGGCCTGTAGGGCATTCAGTAGAAGAGCGGCCTGCGGCACGCACGCATGCGGGGAGGTTCTGACTTGGCCTTTACCTTCTTTTTCCGCGACCAACAGGTATTGGAGCGAGTAGTCGAACACAGCCTTCCCATTCTTGCGGGCCGCACCTACCCTCGCATTTGGGACGCGGGCGCGGCGATGGGGCAGGAGCCCTACACGTTCGCCATCATGTTCGCGGAGCGTATGGGACGCTTTGCCTTCAATAACCTCCGCATCGACGCGACCGACGTGGAAAGCAGCGGTCAGTTCGCCCGCATGATCGCCGCCGGAATATACTCCAGGGACGAGCTCTCGCGACTGCCTGACGGCATCCTGGAGAAGTACTTCGAGCCGGTCGACAAGCCTGAAAACTTGAGGGTGATTGAAAAGATCCGGCAGCGGGTGACCTTCCACCAGCACGATTTACTGTCATTGCACGAGATCGGTCAGGGATATTCGGTCATCTTGTGCAAGAACGTGCTGCTTCATTTCCAGCCGTTGGAGAGGGTCGAAGTGCTTCGCATGTTCCATCGGGCCTTAGCTCCCGGTGGGTTCTTTGCTACCGAGCATACGCAGGAAATGCCGCGGGAACTCGACTCGCTGTTCCAGCGCGTGATTCCCGACGGACCCCTGTACCGCAGGCTGGAGAGCGTTCCGTGCGTATCGTGACATTGGAGAACAGCGGTCTGGTTTACACATCCCAGGTCTACCTGATCCTGGGGAGTTCGAGCCGGCTGGAAGACGTCAACACCATGGTGGACGTGGGCCAGGATCCGGCCATTCTGGCGAGCATCGAGCGAGCGCCGACCGGAGTCGGCAAGTGGCCTGTTGAGCAGGTTGTGCTGACGCACGATCATTCGGATCACTGTGCGCTGCTGCCTCAGGTGAGGAAAGCTTTCCACCCGAAGGTTTTCGCCTACTCCCCGAATATCGCCGGGGTTGACATTGTACTGCACGACGGAGACAGGCTCCGAATGGGCGACGGGGATTTCGAGGTGATCCACACGCCGGGTCACAGCAGCGACTCGATCTGTCTGTATAACCGCGCGGAGGGCGTACTCTTCGCGGGCGACTCGCCACTGATGATCACATCGCCGACCGGGACTTATGAGGGCGGGTTTTTATCGGCATTGGAGAAGTTATGTGCCCGCGATGTACGGCGGATCTACTTTGGGCACGGGACTCCTCTGGCCGATCGCTGCAACGAGAGATTGCGTGAATCCCTGAAGATGGCCACTGCCGGCATCGAGGGGTTGTCCAGAGTCGGAGCGGACTAAAGATCTGGCGCCGGAATCGGCGCGATAACGAATTTACAGGAGTTACGAGAGATGGCGAACGGAAGAGTCAAAAGTGGTGCTGCTGTTCTGGACCGACCGAAGGAAACCGCCTCGCCGGTTTCGCAAGGACCCAGCAAAGCTGAACTGGAAGCGACTATTACCGCAATTGAGCGGTCTCAGGCGGTGATCGAGTTCAAGATGGATGGGACCGTTATCACAGCCAACGACAACTTTCTGAGGGCGCTGGGCTACACGTTGGACGAGGTCCAGGGGCGCCATCACAGCATGTTCGTGGACGAGGCCTACCGCCAGAGTGGCGAGTATCGCGAGTTCTGGGCCAAGTTGAACCGTGGCGAGTATCAGGCGGCGGAATACAAGCGCATCGGCAAGGGCGGAAAGGAGGTTTGGATTCAGGCCTCCTACAATCCGATTCTCGATCCCAACGGCAAGCCCTTCAAGGTGGTCAAGTTCGCCACCGATGTGACCGAGCAGAAGCTGATTGCGGCCGACCACGCGGGCCAGATTGCCGCAGCATCCAAATCGCAGGCAGTGATCCAGTTCAAGATGGACGGAACGGTTATCACGGCCAACGACAACTTCCTGAAGACGCTCGGCTATACGCTGGACGAGATCCAGGGTCGCCATCACAGCATGTTCGTGGATGAGACCTTCCGGCAGAGCGGCGAGTATCGCGAATTTTGGGCCAGGCTGAATCGCGGCGAATATCAGGCTGCGGAGTACAAGCGCATCGGCAAAGGCGGCAAGGAAGTCTGGATTCAGGCCTCCTACAACCCGATTTTCGACCTCAACGGCAAACCCTTCAAAGTGGTCAAGTTCGCCATCGATGTGACGCCGCAGAAACAGGCGCTCAACGCCATGCTGGCTGACGCTGCCATGCTGACGAAGGCAGCGGTGGAAGGCAAACTGGCCACCCGCGCCGATGCCAGCAAGCACCAGGGCGACTTCCGCAAGGTCGTCGAGGGCGTCAACGCCACCCTGGACGCCGTGATCGGTCCCTTGAACGTCTCCGCGGAGTATGTGGACCGCATCTCCAAGGGCGATATCCCGCCGAAGATCACCGACACCTACAACGGCGATTTCAACGAGATCAAGGGCAACCTGAACTCGTGCATCGACGTGATGAACGGCTTGCTGCGGGAGACGGCGACCCTGATCAAGGCGACCCAGGACGGCAAGCTGCAGACGCGCGGCAACGCGCCCAAGCACCAGGGCGAGTACCGTCAGATCGTCGAAGGCGTCAATCAAACGCTGGACGCCGTGATCGGTCCCCTGAACGTCTCCGCGGAGTATGTGGACCGCATCTCCAAGGGCGATATTCCGCCGAGGATCACCGACACTTACAACGGCGACTTCAATGAGATCAAGAACAATCTCAACGTCTGCATCGACGCCGTCAGCCGACTGGTCAGCGATGGCGTGGCACTTGCAAAGGCGGCAGTGGAAGGCAAACTGGCCACCCGCGCCGATGCCAGCAAGCACCAGGGTGACTTCCGCAAGGTCGTCGAGGGTGTTAACCAGACTCTAGACGCCGTGATCGGACCATTGAACGTCTCCGCCGAGTATGTGGACCGAATCTCCAAGGGCGATATCCCTCCGAAGATCACTGATAAATACAACGGCGACTTCAACGAGATCAAAAACAACCTGAACAACTGTATCGACAACATCAACGCGCTGGTAGCCGAAACCGGCACTCTGATCAAAGCGTCCGCGGCAGGGCAACTGGCCACCCGAGCCGATGCGAGCAGGCATCACGGCGACTTCCGCAAGATCGTCGAAGGCGTAAATGAAATGCTGGACGCAATCCTGCTGCCCATCGGTGAAGGCAATCGCATTCTGGCGCAGATTTCCAACGGCAAGATCGACGAGTTGATCGCGCAGACATACAAGGGCGATCACGAGAAGATGAAGCAGGCCGTGAACAACGTCGCCACCGTGCTCCAAGGACTGCAGAAAGAGTTGGGACGGTTGACCGTAGCATCCCGCGATGGGCAACTCTCCGAGCGTGGCAAACCCGATCAGTTCGAGGGTGCCTATGCCGGCATCGTTAAAGGCGTCAACGATATGTTGGACGCAATCTTGCTGCCCATCGGTGAAGGCAATCGCATTCTGGCGCAGATTTCCAACGGCAGAATCGATGAGTTGATCGCGCAAACATACAAGGGCGATCACGAGAAGATGAAGCAGGCCGTGAACAACGTCGCCACGGTGCTCCAGGGACTGCAGAAAGAGTTGGGACGGTTGACCGTAGCATCCCGCGATGGGCAACTCT
>CAZARO010000096.1:0-8590 GCA_964487165.1 uncultured Solibacteraceae bacterium
CGGGTAGACCGACACGTTGGCTTTGTTGCAGGTATCGATGGTGGCCGTCATTTCCGAGCGCAGTTCGGTATTGAGAGGAAAGCCCTCGGTCAGCATGACCACCATTTTGCGGCCGGGCACGTCCTGCAGGCCTTTGGCCAGACTGCGCAAACCCAGCAGCACGTCTCTGATCCCGAAGTTCGCCGCGGTGTTGAGAGATGCCGGCCCACCGCCTGCCCCGCCGCCGGTCGAAGGCCCCGACCCCCTGTCGGAAGTGTTGACGTTGGACATCTTCACGCCGCTGATGACGGAGCGCAAGCGGTCGGGATCGTTGGTGAAGTTCTGCGTAATCTGCAGGGTGCCGGAAAAATTGGCTACCGCGATGTACTTATTCGGCCCGGTATTGCCGTCGACGAATTTTTGCGCCGCGGCGCGCGCCTGCATCTGGTTCGTCAGGGACACAGATGCGTTGTCGAAGAACAGCACCAGGTAATGCTTCTGGTTGTTGAGGGGCGAGTTGGGGTCGGCCTCATAAGTGAAGCTGGTGATGGTCTGTTCTTTGTTGTCCTCGAAAACCTTGAAGTCTTTCTGCGTCAGGTCGGGGACGTAATTGCCCTTTTTGTCGGTGACTACGGAGTCCACCAGGACCACGCGGGTTTCGGTGCGGATCACCGTCGGCGTGGCGGTTTGAGAGACTTCCTGCGCGCGCCCGGGGATGCCGCTCCACAGAATGGCAGTTAGAATTGCTGCTGTTTGGAATCGCATGACATACCTCACGGAATTGCTATGGCGCCGTTGAGCGCCGACATCATTTGTCCTTCGGAATCTCTGACTACCAGCCGGATCATGTAGCTCCCCGGCGGCACCGAAAAGTTCGATTTGACGGTCATGACTCCGGACGCCATCAGCTTGCCTAGAGTCTCGTCCTTAATTTTGAGGTCTACCGTTTTCTCGATTCCCGAGATGAAGTTGCCGTTGCGGTCGAACACCGCGGAAACCACGGTCACGACGTTCAGGTTGCGTCCGTCGGCCTTCCGGAACTGGAAGTGCCTGGGGTCCATCCGGCAGACTACCGAGATGGTGGCATCTTTCTCACTGGACTTGAAAAACTGGGTGTGTAGCTCCACCGGAAGCTCGCTCATTTCGTCGCGGGAAAATACCGACTCCTCAATCTCTCCCTTGGCAGTCTCCTCGGCGTTGGACGCCTTCTTGGGGGCGTAGTAGCCTTTGCGGGCCTTGACGTTCAGACTGGTGGGAGGAGTAGTCTTGACGGTCACTTTCAATGCATGAAAGCTGCCGTCGAGTTTCAGATTCTGCGGCGCGAAGGCAATTACGTAGTGGTATTCCGGCGCGCCCGCCAGTTCCCTCATACCCTGGTCGAGGTCGTTGTTGTTTTCAAAGAGCGAACCTCCCGTGCCGTCCGCCATTTCGGCCAGTACATCGCTCTGCGCAAACGCAGCGGTGCGGTCGAATTGCTGCTTCGCGATCAGGAAAGCGGGAGTGGACGTGCTGTTCGGGCGGCTGGCATCCGCCACCGGGTCGGTCCACAGGCCGCGAGCATCCAGGCTATTGATCACAACGTTGGCCTTAATGGCGCGGTCCAGAATGTCGCTCTTGTCCGACTGATACTCCGTCGGCGATAGGAATCCGGGGGAGATCAGGACGACGATGCGCTGGCCGGGCATGGCCGACATACGGCGCACGATGTCCTTCAGCACCGCCAGGGTGACGTGGGTCTCCTGTTGGCCCATGGCGAGCGCCTGCTGCGCGGCCGACATAGCCTGCATCTGTGCCGCCGCCTGGGCTTGCGCCGGTAAGCCGAGACAAGCCATGGCGTCCTGAGTGGCAAGTCCAAGGGTTGCGTTGTCGTCATAGTTGATGATCCGGTCCGCCATATAGTAGCTGACGTCGGGACATTGCGGCAGTCCGGTAGGATTGGAGATTGACCGGGTGCGGATCAAAAGGAGGTCGGCCTGGAGCTTATCGTTATCGTCGGTGAAATCCACCTGGTTCTGGCCGGACGTGGTGTAGATGGCCGCGCGATCGATCTTTGCCAGCTTCGCCAGTTGCCGGCCGGCCGCGTCGCGCGACCGCACCAGGTCCTCGAATGACAGATGCATGTCGTCGAATAAGTAAGCCAGGAAGCGCTCCGGGACGTCGGGCATGCCCGCCGGTTCCCCCTCATTGGGGATGGCGTCCAAGGTTTTCGCCGCCTTGGCGGTCTGCTCGCCGCTTTTCTCCACCGTGAAGCGGACGATCTCCTGGGCTTTACCTCTGTCGAAGACCTGGAAATTTTCCTTGGTCAAAGTCCCCACAGTGTGACCTTTGGTGTCGCGTACCACCACCGGCACGGAGACCATGTCGACGCGCGTCTTAAATACCGCGGGAGCGTCTTTTTGGGTAATTTCGGGCGCGTCTTGTCGATGGGCGCCGCTTGCGCCGGAAGCTGCAGGCCGGACGGACTGGCGGTATCCGGCGGCGTTGCCGTGCCTCCGGACTGCGGGGGCGTCTGCGACAGAGCCGCGGCAGCCGTCAACCACACCGTCAGCGCAGCGCGGAAGACCGGCACTCGTAATGGCTGCATCACAAATAAACCAACCCTATCATACAGGAAACAATCGTTCCCGACATCCCCGCGGGCCGGAATTTACTGTATCGCCACGGCGCCGTTGAGGGCCGACATCAATTGTCCTTCGGAATCCCGGACTACCAGCCGGATCATGTAGCTGCCTGGCTGCACCGAAAAGTTTGTTTTGACGGTGATCACACCGGACGCGAGCACCTTGGCCAGAGTTTCGTCCTTGATTTTGAGATCTACCGTTTTCTCGATTCCCGAGATAAAGTTGCCGTTGCGGTCGAAGATCGCGGAGACCACGGTCAGGACGTTCATGTTGCGCCCGTCGGCCTTCTTGAACTGAATGTGCCTGGGGTCCATCCGGCAGACGACCGCGATGCTGGCGTCCTTCTCACTGGACTTGAAATACTGAGTATGGAGTTCCACCGGAAGCTCCCTCAGCTCGTCGCGGGAAAATACCGACTCCTCGATCTCGCCCCTGGCGGTCTCCTCGGCGTTAGACGCCTTCTTGGGAGCGTAGTAGCCCTTGCGCGCCTGGATATTGAAACTCACGGGCGGGTTGGTCTTGACGGTCACTTTCAGGTTATGAAAGCTGCCGTCGAACTTAAGATTCTGCGGCGCAAAGCCGAGAATGTAGTGGTACTCCGGGGCAGCGGCCAACTCCCTCATGCCCTGGTCGAGATCGTTATTGTTCTCGAAGAACTTTCCTCCCGTGCCGTCCGCCATTTCGGCCAGTACATCGCTCTGGGCCTCCGCACCCTGGCGGCCGTACAACTGCTTCAGCATGAGGAAAGCCTGCGTGGACGCGCCCCCTTGACTGGCATCGTAAGCCGAGTCGACCCACAGCCCGCGGGCATCCAGGCTATTAATCACTACGCTGGCCTTAATGGCGCGGTCGAGGATGTCGCTCTTGTCCGACTGAAACGCCGTGGGCGCGAGGAATCCGGGGGAAATCAGGACGACGATGCGCTGGCCCGGCATGGCCGACATGCGACGCACCAAGTCTTTCAGCACCACCAGGGTAACGTGGGTTGTATCTTCGACCATGTCGTACGCCTGCCGCAGCGCGCTTCCCGCGATGAACTCCACCGCAGTCGCCGACGCTCCCGTCAGGTTCATACAGGCCATCGTCTCCTGGATGACAACGTTGAAGGCGTTGGTGTCGCCTGACTCCATGATTCCGACCGCCATGTAATAACTGATGCTGGGACATTGCGGGCCTGGGCGGGAGATGGACCGGCTGCGGAGAAGCAGGAGGTCGGCCTGCAGCTTGCCGATATCGTCGGTGAAATCCACCTGGTTCTGGCCGGACGTGGTGTAGATGGCCGCGCGGTCGGTCTTCGCCAGGTTCGCCAGTTGCCGGCCAGCCGCGTCGCGCGACCGCACCAGATCTTCGAACGGAAGGTGCATGTCGTCGAACAAGTAAACCAGGAAGCGTTCCGGGACATCGGGCATGGCGGGGGCTTCGCCCTCCTCGGCAGGGATGGCGTCCACGGTCTTAGCTGCCTTGGCCGTCTGTTCGCCGCTCTTCTCCACCGTGAAGCGGACAATTTCCTGCGGTTTACCCCTGTCGAAGACGCGGAAATTCTCCTTGGTTAGAGTCCCCACGACGCGACCTTTGGAGTCACGCACCACCACCGGCACTGAGACCATGTCGACGCGTGTCTTGAATACCGCGGGGGCGTCTTTTTGGGTAATTTCGGGTGCGTTTTTGTCAATCGGCGGCGCCTGCCCGGGAAGCAGGATCGATGGAGGAGCAGGCGTCGTGGTTTGCGCGGGACTGGGGGCAGCGGCGGGCGCCGGCGGCGTTGGCACGCCTCCGGACTGGGGGGCCGTCTGGGACAGAGCGCCTACAGCCGTCAACCCCACAATCACGACAGCGCGGGAGAAGGACGCTGGTAGCTGTATCACACATGAACCACCCCAATCATACAGGAATCAATCGTCTGCGACATCCAGCTCTTAGGAGCCCCCCATGGCCCACTTAGTTAGGATGGGCTTAGTCCCAATACTGTCGGTGGGGCTTCCGTCCAGGCACTTACTCTAACCGGGGCCGTGACTTCCCGCGCAGATCTTTCGAGATACGAATAGTCGCCGGAGGCCCGAAAGGGCCACCTGAAAGGCGTGGGGGCCTCTGGGCACAGGCAGGATTGCCTGGCAGGATTGCCTGCCCCACCGTGCTTACTGAATCGCCACCGCGCCGTTCAGCGCGGACATTAATTGCCCTTCCGATTCCCGGACTACCAGCCGTACCATGTAACTTCCAGGGGTCACGGAGAAATTCGTCTTGATGCTCATGGCGCCGATTGCCTGCAGCCTGGCCAGGGTCTCGTCTTTCATCTTGATTTCCACGGTTTTCTGAATCACCGACATGACATTGCCGTTGCGGTCGAACACCGCGGTAACCACCTTCAGCGTGTTGATATTCCGTCCGTCGGCCTTGCGGAACTGGATGTGCCGTGGATCCAGGCGGCAGACCACCGAGATAGTGGCGTCTTTATCGCTGGCCTTGAAAAACTGCGTGTGGAGCTCCACTGGGAGATCGCTGAGTTCGTCGCGGGAAAATAAGGCCTCGCCCATCTCTTCCTTGGCGGTCTCCTCGGCATCGGATAGCTTCTTAGGGGCGTAGTAGCCTTTGCGCGCCTGAATGTCGAAGCCGGAACCCGGCGGTGGCTTGATAACCACCTTCAGGGAATGAAAATTTCCGTCGAGTTTCAGGTTCTGGGGCGAGAAACCGAGGACGTAATAATATTCCGGCGCGGTGGCCGCCAGGTTGAAGCCCTGATCGAGATCGTTGTTGTTATGAAAAAACGAACCTCCGGTTCCGTACGCCATCTCGGCCAGGACATCGCCCTGTACGCTGGCGGCGTCGCGATCGAATTGCTCCTTCAA
Source organism: uncultured Solibacteraceae bacterium (assembly GCA_964487165.1). GTDB lineage: Bacteria > Acidobacteriota > Terriglobia > Bryobacterales > Bryobacteraceae > PALSA-129. The sequence continues at coordinate 5,447 of CAZARO010000096.1, forward strand.
AATCTGGAACTGGGGTGTCTGGGAGCGCCCCGGTTGGCTGGCGTCGAACATCGGGTCGGTATACAAACCGCGGGCATCCAGGCTATTGATCACCACGTTGGCCTTGATGGCGCGGTCCAGGATGTCGTTCTTATCCTGGGTTTGCTGGATCGCCAGGAACCCCGGAGAAACCACGATTATGACGCGCTGCCCCGGCATGGCTGACATATGCCGCACCAGGTCCTTCAGAACGCCCAGGTTGATGCGTGTTTCCTGCTCGCTCGTGCCGACGACCTGCTGGGCCAGGCCCAGCACCATGGATTGGGCTGCTTGCGCCGACATTTGCGCACCGTTGGGGCCTCCCCCGACACACATCTGGTCCTCCTGCATGGCCAGATTGATGGCCTGGGGATCGTTAAAGTTCACCATGCGGTCGGCCATATAGGCGCTGATGTCCGGGCATTGGGGCAGTCCTCCCATGCTGGATAGGGACCGGTTGCGGAGGAGCAGGAGATCGGCCTGGAGCTTGTCGATATCGTCGGTGAAATCGACCTGATTCTGGCCGGACGTGGTGAAAATGGCGGCGCGATCGGTTCTCGCCAGCTTTGCCAGTTGATGGGCGGCCGCGATACGCGCCCGCGCCAGGTCGCCGAAGGGTAAGTGGATATCGTCGAACAGGAAGGCGATGAAACGCTCGGGGATATCGATGTTGGCGGGTTCGCCCTCGGTGGGAATCGCGTCCACGGTCTTGGCTGCCTTAGCCACCAGGTCGCCGGCTTTCTCGAGTGCGAAGCGGACAATTTCCTGCGGTTTGCCCTTATCGAGGACCTGAAAATTCTCCTTGGTGTAAGTGCCTATGGCGTGACCCTTCGAGTCGCGCACTACTACCGGCACGGATACCAGGTTGACGCGCGTCTGAAAGAGCGCGGGAGCCTCCTTGGTGGAGATTTCGGGCGCGTTCTTGTCGATGGGCGGAGCGGTTTGCGCGGGAGCGGGGGCCGGGGCGGTTGCGGGCGCAGGCGCAGGCGTCTGGCACAAGGCGGCGGCAGCCGTCAGACACACCATGGCCACAGTGCGGGAAAACAAAGGTGGTTGCGGTTGAGTCACAAAAGTTAGATCAAGCCTATCACACCGGAATGTTCCTCGACAGGAACACCTCTTCGGTCACCTTGCTGAATCCCAGCGACGTCAATATCTCCGCGTGATCGTCGCCGGGAAGAAGCTTGGTGGCCAGGAATCGCGCATTTCGCCTTCGTAACTCGCCGACCGCTGCCAGCAAGGAAGGAGCAATCGCGTCCGCCGCGGAAGGATCGATGGCGGACGCAATCAGTTCCGCAAAGCCGGTGTCCCGGCGGAGGGTAACTCCGAAATAAGCGGCGAGTTCCCTTTGCCGGGTCGCCGTGACGGCGAAATCGAAATCTACCGACGGGAAATAGGTGCGGAGCATCCTTAATTGTCCGGCGCACAGAAGCTTTGCCGAGAGCTGCTCAAATGCTTCGATGCGGAAACCGGCCTCCACTGTGATGCGGTACCGGCCCGTCGAATCCATGGCGCCCCGGCCGGCAACCGGACACGCATAGATGGCTTCGCTTCGTTCGGTAAAGCCGCGCTCCAGGAAGAAGTCGATCTGGCGCGTCCACTGCCGGCGGAATCGCTGCGCGAAGCTCTTCCCGCCGTACTCCGGGCTGGCCGCGAAACCGTAAACCCGGCGGTACAATTCCCGCTGCAACTCACCTTCATATCCGGGCAGGACCCACGGGTAACCGAGTGAGACGAACTCGCCTTCGCCGGTGAAACTCATGTAACCGATCAGCCGCCCGTCCTCAAACGCGAAACAACGGCTGCGTGGGTCGAACTGGCGTCCTTTCGAGTAGAGAGTGGGCGAGGCGGTCGGTTTCCAGCACCACGGAAGGTCGCGCGTTGCCGCCACCCAGAAGGCATGCTGCAAAGCGATGTCTTCCGGGCCCTGGTAATTTCGAAAAGTCATTTACTTAAGTTATGGTACCGTTTCGCACTACCTGCTAATATTCCGCGAGTCTTTTCACCATTACTTAGTGTCGAAGGAATCACACATAAGATTAGCGGCGCGCGAACGCGTCCGGCAAGTAGCCTCAAAGCTAGCGGAGGAAGTTTACATGATGAGATCGGCAAACCGGATTGCAGCGCTGTTTAGCGCCGCGATTCTTGCGGGCGGCTGCCTGCACGCCCAGACCGTCACCATAGCGCCGGGATACACCAACGTCCCTCTCGGCGGGACCCAACAGTACACGGCCACAGTGACCGGACTGTCTCCCGCGACGGTGACCTGGGGCGTTACCGCCGGCGGAGGGACGATCACTCCAACGGGCCTTTACACCGCGCCTTCCAAGCTGCCCAAGAACTCGGTGCTCATTAGCGCCACCTCGACGGCCAATTCAAAGGTGTCGACGGTGGTCTACGTCAATCCCGAAGGCCCCGGCCCCACCATTACCGCGATGTCGCCCAATCCGCTGCCCGCCGGCAACGTTACGATTACCATCACCGCCAGCGCGAGCATGCCCTTCCTTAAGGGCGCCAGCGCGGTGTGCAACGGAGCGGGGCTCAGCACCAAGTTTGTATCGGCCACTTCGGTCACGGTCGGCGATTACGTCGGCGCCAGCACGCCCACGGTCACCTGCTATGTATCCAACACGGGAACGTGGCAAAGCAACTCCCTGACCGTGCCAGTGACCACTGCAAGCAGCGGCGGCGGGAGTACGCCGGCGCCGGTAGTTTCGCCCGCTACCGTCACCGTGGGGCTCGGCGGGACGCAGCAGTTTTCGGCGAAAAATGTAACTTCCTGGGCCGCTTTGTACGGCTCCATCAGCTCGTCGGGCCTCTATACGGCTCCCGCGGCGACTTCGGCTTCGGGTACCGATACCGTCACTGCGACCGGTCCGGGCGGCAGCGGCTCGGCAACGGTCACGCTGGTTTCGAAACTCGTGGTCACGCCGTCGACGGCCACGGTGACGCTCGGTTCCACGCAGCAATTCTCGGCCGCCAACGCGACGGCCTGGAGCGCTGCCGCCGGCTCGGTTACCTCGACCGGCCTCTATACGGCGCCCGCCGCCATGACGGCTTCGGGCACCGACACCGTCACTGCGACCGGTCCGGGCGGCAGCGGCTCGGCAACGGTCACGCTGGTTT
>CAZARO010000096.1:8690-10280 GCA_964487165.1 uncultured Solibacteraceae bacterium
CATGACGGCTTCGGGCACCGACACCGTCACTGCGACCGGTCCGGGCGGCAGCGGCAGCGCACTCGTCACTCTACAGAACTATCCGGCGCCGGCGATCGTGTCGCTCAATCCGGCGGCTTTACCGCTCGGCTCTTTCACGGCCACGATTACGGGCACGGGTTTCACGTCGACCTCCGCGGCCACTCTGGGTGGGACCCCGCTGATTATTACTTCGCAAAGTGCGTCGTCACTGGGAGTCTCGGGATTTGCCTCCGCCACCGGAACGTTGAACCTGATGGTGTCGAATGGATCGGCATCGTCGGCGCCGCTGGCGGTGGTGGTTGGCAATCCTAGTGCGCAGGTGTCGGCCGCCGCGGCGAGACGCTTCCTGGAGCAGGCCGCTTTCGGCCCCTCCCCGCCGGACGCCGCGAATGTTCAAGCTCTCGGATTTCAGGGCTGGCTGAATCAGCAGTTCGCCATGGCGCAGGTTTCCAATTACGACGCCCAGTTGAACGGAAGCCAAGGCGGAGTGGCGGCGCAGTTCCTGGCCAACGCGGTCACCAACCCCGATCAGTTGCGCCAGAAGGTGGCGTTCGCGCTGAGCCAGATCTTCGTCACCTCATACCTCACGGACATCTGGAACACCACCATGATTCCGTACGAGCAAATGCTGATGGCCGACGCCTTCACCAACTATCGCCAGATCATGGGCGATGTAACGCTGAGCCCGGCGATGGGACAGTACCTGAGCATGGCCAACAATGCCATGGGAAATCCGGCGGCCGGCACCCTTGCCAACCAGAATTACGCCCGCGAAGTGATGCAGTTATTCACCATAGGCACCTCCATGCTGAACCAGGACGGGTCAGTGCAAGTGGATGGGAATAACCTGCCGGTCCCGACTTATCTGCAGCCGGCCATCGCCGAAACGGCGCGTGTATTCACGGGCTTTACTTATCAGCCGACTTCCGGAGCGGTGGAGTGGGACGCTTTCATCAATCCCGCCGGCCCTATGGTGCCGTACCCTACGGAGCACGATACCGGATCGAAGCAGTTAGTCAACGGTTATGTGGAAGCTGCGGGATTGAGCCCACAACAGGACGTGAGCAACGCCCTCGATAACATCTTCAACCATCCCAACGTGGGGCCATTTGTCGGCAAGCTTCTGATTCAGCACTTAGTGAAGAGCAATCCCAGCCCCGCCTACGTGGCGCGTGTGGCCGCGGCGTTCGCCAATAACGGAAGCGGCGTGCGCGGCGATATGCAGGCGGTGATCGCCGCCATCCTGCTCGACCCGGAAGCGCGCGCCAACGATAACGGGGGCAACGACCAGCCCTCGGACGGCCACTTACAGGAGCCGGCCTTATTCATTGCCGGTATGTTCCGCGCCTTTGGCGGCACTATGTCGAATCAAAACTACTTCCCTTGGGACTTAGTCAACATGAGTCAGGATATCTACAACGCGCCCAGCGTGTTCAACTACTATGCGCCCACCTTCGTTCCGCCCGGAAGCACGCTGCTGGGGCCGGAATTCCAGATTCTCACGCCGGATGCCACGGTGTGGCGCGCCAACATGGCGGCGGGCCTCTTCTTCTCGTACAGCAGTCCGGT
>CAZARO010000097.1:0-10255 GCA_964487165.1 uncultured Solibacteraceae bacterium
TCGCCGCGCATCCCAATTGGTTCAAGCCGCATTGGATTCTGGCGCAAGTGTTGCACACTGAAGGACGCAATGAAGAGGCCCGGCGCGAAGCTCTCACGGCAACCGATTTGGATGCCGGAAAACATCTCGAGGTGGCCCGTACTTTACAGGAGATCATCCTCCAGTAGGTCTTCGGTCCAGGCCAGTCCCTCGAACATGGGCGCATCCACCGGGCCCGAGTGGTAGCTGCCTCGAATCCGGGCGGCTTCCAAAGCGGACAGCGGCGATCGACCACATGTTGCAGCGCGGTGCGCCTATTTTCTGGCGCAAAATTCAGTTGCCGGTCGTCGATGACCCGATGACCACTCCCTTACTTTGCGGTCGCGGCTCAGTAAGAAGTCTCGTCGAATCAGCGGGGTCTTACAGAGCCGCGCGCGTCAGCAAGCGGCCTTCGGCAATCGACGGTAATTCCGCGCCGGAAAGTAGCTGCTAGTTGTGTACGGTAATGACGGCGCCTGCCTGCGTGGTATTGCCCTGGTAGGTGGCAACCAGCGGCAGGTCGCCGTTGGGAGCGTTCGGGGGAATCACCACGTTGAACTGGTACTCGCCCGGCGCCACCAGGCCGGCGAATGTCACGGTGGCGGGAGTGCCGCCGATGGTAATAGTGGGGTTCACGGGCAACGCACCCGCCCCGGTCAATTGATTGGTGATGGGAGTTGCCGGCTGCCCGAAACCGGTGGCGAAGATCGATACGTTTTCTCCCGGTTGCGCCGGCACCGTGGTGAGGCCGGGGAATTCACCGGCAGGAGCGATCACTGTACCGTTCAAACTACTGCTGATATTATGCACGGCGGCCACGTGACCCTGGGGCTGGTCAATGATCAGGAAGGCCAGAGAATAGGTCTGCTCATTGACGGACAACGGGACGGTAGAGCCGAATTGCGTGGTCAACTGGACCTGCACCGGGCCCGCTGCGGTGTCAATGGGCGCGAGCGCGTTGACCTGGGTGGGGCTGATGAAATAGATCGCCGCGGGCTTGTTGTTGACGGTAGCGCTCACGCCGCCGAGCGAGGTAGGCAGAGTGGTGGAGAAATCCGAGGCGGGGAGAGTGCTCCAGGTGACGGTTTCCTGCGCCAGATTGCTGCCGTGGATTTCGATCCAGGTGTTGGGCGCAAGCATCGGCTCGTTGCTGGAGGTGGTCAACACCTCGGTAGAAACCGGGACGCTGTCCGGCAGCGGCACAGCCCAGGCCAGTTTAGAACTGAAGATGGAAGAAAGCCCCCGATGGGGCGTTTGGCAAAACGCCGGCATACCGGCAAATAGAAGTACGGCGGTGACTGAAATTGTTTTCCAAGAAATGGTTTTCACGAACCCCTCCACAATTTGATTCTACGTGCTGCTGAAGCGTCTAACAACCGATCTGGCAACATTTTACCAGTGCTAAAGGCCTATTAGTAACTAAGTCGTATCAGTTCAGCTTGTCCTCTTACTTCCCGATTACCAGCTATTCTGCCCGCGAAAGACTTCAGAGACGGTCCGCAGTAAGATGCCCACATACATCCCCAAGCTGCGATTCCGCACAAATTCCAGATCCAGGCGTCGCCTGTCGGCATAACTAAGTCGATTGCGTCCGGAAATCTGCCACAACCCAGCCAAACCGGGCCGCAAACGCAAAATTTCATCGGCATGGACGCCGTAATATTTGCGCAATTCCCGCTCGGTCACCGGCCGTGGACCCACCAGCGACATTTCGCCCGAGATCACGTGCCAGAGTTGCGGAAGCTCGTCGATGGAGTGCCGCCGCAGAAATTGCGGAAAGCTGCCGGGCACGCGCGGATCGTTCTCCAGCTTACGTTCCGGCCCGTCATCGTCGGCGATGTGTTCCACCCACCGATTCGCGCCGCGGCTGAAGCCGGCGTGCCCGCCCCACATGGTGCGCAGCTTGAGCATCCACAGCGTCGCCCCATGCCGCCCGACGCGCCGGTGCGCAATCAGCGGAGTCCGTCCGGAAAAAATCCAGATCAGCATGGCGCTGGCCAAGGTTACCGGCAGCGACACAATCGCTAAGACAAGAGCCGCCGCCCGTTCACACAGGCACACGATGCGCCAGCCGGAACGATCTTCGGAAACGGCTCGACGGTAGACAGAAATCGATCCCAATGCGGCCTCTGGTTCGATCTTACGGCCAGGCGCGCAAAGAGTGTTCCGAAGCCTGTAAACATGTTGTAAAAACGCCGCTAGATTAACTCGCCGTCCGCGAGCGCGTCCCGGAATCCGCGGCGGAGCGATTCACCCCCGCGGGCACGCTGCCGAACACCCAGTCCCACAGCGGCGAGGTGACGCCGTAGCAGACCTGGTCGCTGGCGAAATGGTGGTAATAGTGGTGCTTCCGCAGCGCCCGCAACACAACGCCGCCGGGCGCCGGACTGTGAATGCGCAGGTGAATCGCCTCATACGCCAGATATCCCGCAATCACACCCGCGACGACTGTCGCGCCCGCGCTCCACGAGCGTGTGGCCAGTGAGAACACTCCGAACAGCAGCGCCGCGGCGGACAGCGAGAGCCATAATGGCGCCACAATGAAGGCCGGATCGGTGGGCACGGCGTGGTGTTCGCTATGCGGAGCGAAGCCGTGAAACGCCAGCCGGTGCAGCAGGTATTCGATCATCGTCCAGGCCAGCAATCCGGCGGCAAACAGGGCGGCGAAGCGCACCGGCCGCTCGTGTCCGGCAATGCCTGCGCCCGCGGCCGCCGCCAGTAATGTCCCGAAAATCGGGAGACGCACCCTCATGGCTTCAGTATAGAGCGCCCGATTCGATAGAATGACAATCGCCATGCAAGCGAAAACCAGTCCGAAAACATACGATGTGGTAATTGTGGGATCGGGGGCCGGAGGCGGCGTTGCGGCCCACGTTCTGGCGCTGGCCGGAGCCAAGATCTGCATGCTCGAGGCCGGCGGCTGGTATGACGCCGCCAAACAGTCGGACATGTTCAAGTGGCCCTACAACGCGCCGCACCGCGCCGCGGGCACCCACGAAAAACCCTTCGGCTACTACGACGCCACCCTGGAGGGCGGCTGGCAGGTGCCCGGCGAGCCCTACACTAACGCTCGCGGCACCGACTTTATGTGGTACCGCGCGCGCATGCTCGGCGGCCGCACCAATCACTATGGCCGCATCTCCCTGCGTATGGGACCGTACGATTTCAAACCGTACAGCCGCGACGGCAAGGGCTTCGACTGGCCCATTTCGTACGAAGACCTGGCGCCCTACTACGACAAGGCGGAGGAACTGATCGGCGTCTTCGGCAGCGCCGAAGGCCTGGAGAACACTCCCGACGGCAAGTTCCTACCGCCGCCCGCGCCGCGTGGGTATGAGCGCGTAATCCAGCGCGCCTGCCAGCACCTGCACATCCCCTGCGTGCCCTCGCGCCTCGCCATTCTCACCAAGCCGCTCCACGGGCGCGCGCCCTGCCACTACTGCGGGGAGTGCGGACGAGCCTGCGCCGTCAACGCTAACTTCAGTTCGCCCGGCGTACACATCCAGCCCGCCATGAAGACCGGCAACCTGGAGGTCCGCACCGGGGCCATGGCGCGCGCCGTGGTGCTGGGCCCCGACGGCCGCGCGCGCGGCGTTTCCTACGTCGACAAGAAAGACCGCAGCGAGCAGACAGTGTTCGGCAAGGTGGTGGTGCTGGCGGCTAGTTGCTGCGAGACGGCGCGCATTCTGCTGAACTCGAAAAGCAGCCGCGCGCCCGACGGCGTGGCCAATTCGAGCGGCCTGGTGGGGCGCTACCTGATGGACACCGTGGGCGCCTCCGTCAGCGGCTTCCTGCCGATTCTTGAGGATCTGCCTCCGCAGAATGAAGATGGCGTGGGTGGCATGCACCTCTACATGCCATGGTGGAACTATCAGGCGCAAAAGAGCGGCAAGATGCCCTTCGCGCGCGGCTACCATATTGAAATCGGCGGCGGACGCTCGCTGCCCGGAGCCGGAATTCTAGGCGGCTCGCAGCACATTCTGGGCGGCGGCTACGGGCTCGACCTGAAGCGCAACCTGCGCAAGATTTACGGCGCCAACGTCCACTTCGCCGGCCGCGGCGAGATGATCCCCAACGAAAAAAGCTATTGCGAAATCGACCCCGACGCCGTCGATCAGTGGGGCATTCCCGTGCTCCGTTTCCATTTCGAATGGAGCCAAGACGAGATCCTGCAGGCCAAACACATGCAGGAGACTTTTCAGGAGATCATCGCTACCGCCGGCGGCAAAGTGCTTTCCAGCGCCGGCGCCGAACAGAACTGGGGCATCTCGCGAGGCGGCGAAATCATCCACGAAGTAGGCGCCACCCGCATGGGCGACGACGCCAAGACTTCGGTGCTGAACTCCAACTGCCAGGCTTGGGATTGCAAGAATCTTTTCGTGACAGACGCGGCGCCGTTCATCAGCAACGCGGACAAGAATCCCACCCTCACCATCACCGCCCTGGGATGGCGAACTTCGGATTACATCGTCGACCAGATAAAGAAGGGAAATCTCTAATATGGGAAGCAACGAATCGCGGGGCGTGAGCCGCCGCGCCATTATCCAGACCATCGGATCGGCTCCCGCATTGGCCGCCGCGACGGCCACCGCGGCCTCCGCGCAGAGTGCCGTCAAGCCAGTCTATCGCCGCAAAGTTTTCGACGCTCACCAGTGGCACACGGTCGAAGTGCTCTGCGACCTCATCCTGCCGGCCGACGACCGGAGCGTCAGCGCCAGCCACGCGGGCGTTCCCGAATTCATCGACGACTGGCTGGACTTCCGCAAGCGCGAGGACGGCAACGACGCGCTGGCGTCGCAGATTCTAGGCGGCCTCTCCTGGCTCGACCAGGAGGCGAACCGGCAGTTTGGCAAGGATTTCGCGGCCGCCGAACCGCCCCAACAGAAGCAACTGCTGGACCGCATCGCCTGGCCGGACAAGGCTGCCGCGGAGGACCATCGCTGGGTGGCCTTCTTCAACCGTTTTCGCGATCTCACCGTGAGTGGTTTCTTTTCGAGCGAAGCGGGCATCGCCGACCTGCCGTACCTCGGCAATAAAGCGGTCTCCGAGTGGAAGGGCTGCGATCCGGCGGTGTGGGCGATCCTGGAAAAACGCCTGGGCGGCTGAGTGGGGCAGCGCCAACCAAAGAATAGTCACCGCCGAGACGCAGAGACGCTGAGGAAAAAAAAAGCCAAAACCGGAGAACGCTGAGGTGGCGAAGACGCGGAGGGGGTCGGTTGGCGCCATGTGGGCGTCGGCGCAGGAATCCGAACAAGTGCGTTCCCCAGCAGACAGTCGACCGGTCCGAACTAACTGGCAGAGGGCACGGAGGCGCGATCCCCAGGGGAGTCAGATCGCAGCTACTACGCCCGCAACTGCAGCCGCGAGAGAGCGGCGCGCACCGCGTCGAGACTTAATATTCACCGCCGAGACGCAGAGACGCTGAGGAAAACAAAAGCCAAAACCGGAGAACGCTGAGGGGGAGAGGACGCGGAGGGGGTCGGTTGGCGCCATGTGGGCGTCGGCGCAGGAATCCGAACAAGTGCGTTCCCCAGCAGACAGTCGACCGGTCCGAACTAACTGGCAGAGGGCACGGAGGCGCGATCCCCAGGGGAGTCAGATCGCAGCTACTACGCCCGCAACTGCAGCCGCGAGAGAGCGGCGCGCACCGCGTCGAGACTTCTGTCGCTGCCCATTAGAAACTGATCGGCCTTCGAGATTACGTCTTTGTGCAGCTTGAGGAAAAGCTCTTCAATCCGGGGATCGCGCCAGCCGCGCGCAGTCTCTTCGCGGATTATGCGCAATGCCTTTACCGGTGAGATGGCGTCCTTGTACGGCCGCGGACTGGTCAGGGCGTCGTAGATGTCGCCCATTTGCACCAGGCGGGCCAGCAGGGGAATTGCTTCGCCGGCGAGGCCGTCGGGATAACCGGACCCGTCCCAGCGCTCGTGGTGATGGCGGATAATTGGCAGCACCGGCGCCAGGCTCTTCACATGGCGGCAAATTTCTACGCCGCGCATGGTATGAGTCCGCATCACGTCCCACTCTTGCGGGGTTAACTTGCCCGGCTTGAAAAGAATAGCATCCGGAATACCCACCTTGCCGATGTCGTGCATGTACCCGCCACGGTAAAGAATCAGAAGTTCGCCGCGGTCTAACCCGGAGATGATTCCCATGGCCACAGCGATAAAAGCCAGGCGCTCGCAATGGCTGGCGGTGTGCAGATCGCGTTGTTCCACGGCCTGCGCCAGCGCGAAGAAAATCCTTTCCGCTTCCGAGGCATCTTTGGTGGCCTCAACCGGGTTGGCGGCTTTAGATGCTTCACGGATGGGCCGCAGCAGGCCATCCCAAGCCTCCGGGACGGTAGCTTCGGACACTCTGCGGCGCCTTTTGCCGGTTTCGCGGGTTTGCACGTTGAGTTCCATGCGCTAGTACCTATATCGACGGAAGAGCAAGGAAGTTTAGGGTGCTCGACTACTGAGTTTCAGAATACGGTGACAGATGCCGCCAGGCAGTGAGGCAGGTTGTCAGTTGTCAACCTGCGGCGGGTTGATAACCCGCCTCGGACGCCCGTGAACAGACCGCTCGGCGCCGATGCCGGGGTACCCCCTGGGTCGCGCGCAGGATACCATCCTGCCCCACGGAACGCGCTCAGCGTCACTCTATTACGCGAGACTCAACTGAGTTATTGATTCCGCACCACCGTCACCGCGCGCCATGAGGAGTTGCCGGCGGCGTCATAAGCCCGAACGGTCACCGTGTTGCCGCCTACCAGAAGAGGAATCACGGCAGACCAGGAAGCGGTCCCGGTGGCCGTGCCCGCGCCTCCCGTGGAGGTAGACCATTCCACCGATGTAACTCCCACGTTATCGCTGGCCGTACCGCTCATGGATATAGTCGCCGAAGAAGCCGAGACCATCGACGAACCGGGAGAAACAATCGCGAGGGTAGGCGGCACCGTATCCGGCCCCGCGGCAGCCCCCGTGCCCGTCCCTGTGCCGGTCGCACCGCTGCCGGTGCCCGACGCGGTTCCGCCACCGCCGGAGCTTGCCGTGCTGCCGGTGCCGGCAGTGCCGGTCGACGGCGGCGCGCTGGTCACTGGCGGCACGCTGGTCACCGGCGGGGCGGTGGTCACCGGCGGGGCGCTGGCCACCGGCGGCCCATAGAGCGCCTGAATTCCCGCGATGTCGTCCGCGGTCAACCCCGTCTGCAGACGGTAATAGGGATACATCACTGCTGTGGGATTGTCGGAATGGCCGAGCCCTAATGCATGTCCGGTCTCATGCAGCGCCACCGAAAAAATGTCCACCGTTCCGCCCACGCTCCAGCTTTCGTCGGCATTCAGGTGCACGTCCCCGGCAAGCGGTTCGGGATTGCTCGGCACCGGATAGAACGTGTGCGCGATTACGCCGCCGGGTCCGTTAAAAGGATAGGCGTCTCCGTGTGCATAACGCGCGAACAAAATGTCGATGCTCCGCTCCAGAGCAGGCTGGGTGTTGGGCGTGAAAGTGACGTTGGCCACCTGCGTCCACGCGGCGAATGCGCGGACAATCTCGCTCCGCACCTGGGCCTCCGGTACGGTTGGAGTGATCGAGTCGAAGAAGTAACCGATCGCCACCTGTCCGTTGGCATCTTTGCTCCAGCCGCTATTGGCCATCACATACTGCGGCGCCGGCCCAACCGGAGTGATCGCCCCGGCACAGCCGGTAATCGCATCGCCATTCTGCAATTCGGCGGACGCAGGCAGGATGTAGGCCACCTGGTCGAGCGCTGCCAACGCCGGAAGGGCGCTGTACGCCCCCGAAACCACCAGTTGGCCGGCCAGCAGATGGCTGTTCTGGAGGATCGTGAAGCCCAGATTCTGCGCCAACTGGCCATCGGTGCCGATATCCGTGTCCGGTTGAACAATCACCAGGTAGGACCCCAGCGGCTGGTTCGAGACAACCGGGCTGATCTTGTCCGAAGGGCCCATAGGGCCCGCCCATAGTACGTCCAGTCCGCGCAGGTTCAACCTGGATGCCGAAACCATAAGGGCATTTTCGGGAATGTAGGCCAGAACTGCGACTCTCCGGGTCGCCAGTTCGGACAGGACGTCCGGCCCAGGGTAAGATCCGAACAGAATCAAATAGTGCTGCCTGGCGCCCGCGGGCAAATCTACAGGGGCGTTTGGCGGGGAGGAGACCGCCGGCACGATATTCCGGGTTTTGAGCCGAATCACACCGCCCGGCCAGCACGCCTGCGCCACCAGCAGGAATGCCATCCCGATTCTCAAATAACGAATTTCAGATCTCGACATCCTGATTTACTTCTCGTCTAAAACTGAGATTTTTCCGAAGCCTCCCCTACCAAGTCGATATCAAAAAGTGAAACCTTATCGATATTTAGGGCTTCTTTCGGCCTTACTCCCCGCGTGTGTGGCCGCTGACTCCCCCCGCGCGACTTACCGCATCGCGACCGTCGCCGGCAGCGCTTCCCTGGGTGACGGAAGCCCCGCCATCGACGCCCAGATCGGCGCCATCCAGGGAGTCGCCGCCGACCGTTTCGGCAATGTCTACCTTTCCGACACCGCCCACAACTGCGTCCGCAAGATCGACCCGGGCGGCACCATCACCACCGTGGCGGGAAACGGAACCGCGGGCTTCAGCGGCGATGGCGGCCCGGCTACCAGCGCGCAGCTCAATCTCCCCTATGGGGTTGCCGTGGACCTGAACGGTTACCTCTACATCGCCGATCTGCACAACAACCGCGTGCGCCGTGTCAGCCCTGCTGGCACCATCGAAACCTACGCGGGCAGCAACGGCGACGGCTCATCCGGCGATGGCGGCCCGGCCACCAGCGCGCAGATGCTCTCGCCGCGCAACGTGGCCGTGGATTCCGCCGGTAACCTCTACATCGCGGAGTTCGCGGCGCACCGCGTGCGCAAGGTCGCGCCCAACGGTCTGATCTCCACCGCTGCGGGAACCGGAATCGAGGGCTTTCGCGGCGACGGCGGTCCCGCCACCGCGGCCCAACTGGCTTTCCCCGCGGGCTTGGCCCTGGATCGCGCCGGCAACCTTTATGTCGCCGATTCGCAGAACCAGCGCATTCGCGAGATCGTCTCCAGCGGCCAGATCGTCACCGCTTTGGGCGGATCCACCGCCATCACCCTGCTTACCCCCATCGCTGTCGCCGTCGACCTTGCCGGCGACATCTTCGTGGCCGACGCTACCTCAGTGGTGCATGAATACACCTTCTCGAGCGTGTGGGCCACTGCCGCCGGCACGGGCACCGCGGGCTTTTCGGGAGACGGCGGACCGGCCACGGTCGCGCAACTGACCTTGCCGCTCGATCTAGCGGCCGACCTTAGCGGGGACCTTTACATCGCCGATCGGCACCGCGTACGCCAAATCGATATCAAGGGCATTATCCGCACCGTCGCGGGCGCCGATTACCTCTTTGCCATCGGCGATGGCGGCCCCGCCACCGCTGCCGACCTCAACCTGCCGTCCGCCGTGGGGCTGGATTCCGCCGGCAATCTGTACATCGCCGACACGGGCACCAATCGCGTGCGCCAGGTTTCCTCCTCGGGCACCATCTCGACCGTTGCCGGTACGGGAGTGGCATTACCCGGCGGGGAAGCCACCCCGGCAAGCGCCACTCCGCTGATGAGTCCGGCGGGCGTGACCGTGGACCCGTTCGGCAACCTGCTCATCGCCGAAACGGGCGCCAACCGCATCCGCCAGGTGGGCCCCGACGGGCTTATCCGCACCATCGTGGGAACGGGAGCCGCGGGCCTGGGACCCGATTTTCTGCTCCCCATCCAAACGCAGCTGCGCGCCCCGCGCGGCCTGTGCCTGGACCACTCCGGAGACCTGTACGTGGTGGACACCGCCAACCATCGCGTTCTTCTGGTTCCCCCCGGTGACCTGGTCACCACCGCCGCGGGCAATGGCGCTCCCGGTTGGGCTGGCGACGGCGGCCCGGCGCCCTTCGCGCAGCTCAATCAGCCGTCCGCCTGCGCGGTGGATTCCGCCGGCGATCTCTACATCGCCGACACCTACAATCACCTCATTCGCAAAGTCGATATCACCGGCACCATCACCACTGTGGCCGGTGTGGGCGTGGCCGGCAACGGTGGCGATGAGGGCCCGGCGACGGCGGCCAACCTCAACGCGCCACTCGGCGTGGCGGTGGACGATGATGGCGACATCTATGTCTCCGATAGCGGCAACAACTGCGTCCGGCTGGTGACCCCTGACGGCGTGATCCACATCGTCGC
>CAZARO010000098.1:0-10179 GCA_964487165.1 uncultured Solibacteraceae bacterium
AGCCGGAGTAACTTCACCATCGCGTTCGCCGCCGTGATGGTCCCGTCCTTCACGTGCGCGATAAAGTCCTCGTCCAGATCCTTATAGATCCTGGCGGCTTCGCCGGTGAGTTCGCAGGTGTAAGTCACACTGGTCTCGGAGGGCAACTCCAGAACCTCCTTACCCACCCGGAACGTGACCATGGCCATCAGCTTTTCGAGCTCATCGAGGTTCTGGAACCCGGTAATCTGCTTGCGCTGGTAGCCGCCCATCACGGCGTACTTCTGCCGGAATGCGCTGAACGCCGGCCCGAAAATCCGGACGTCCAGGAACCGGAACGGCGCGAACACGTCCATCGGTCCGTGCGGCATGGGCGTCCCGCTCAAGCCCACCCGATAACGCGCCTTTGCACGCAGACGTTTCAGTTCGAGCGAGGCCTTTCCACTCGGCGATTTCGCGCGGTGGATTTCGTCGGGGACGATAAGGTCCCACAAATTCTTCTCCGCCCACTCGCAGAACGGCTCCCGCCACATCGAGTCGTAATTGATGACGCACACGAACGGAACGCCCCGTGCCTGCGCCAGCTTCAGCTTCTCCTCTGCGTACTGCGCCTTCTGCGCCACCGTGCCGGCGTCCTCGTCGAGCGTGACGATCACGACCGGCGCCTCCACGTGGCGCGCGAACTGGGTCGCCCACACCGGCACCACCCGCAACGGGCAGATGATCAGAACTTTCTTTGCGGCCAACGCCAGGACCAGCATGCAAGCCACTAGCGACTTGCCCGTGCCCATGATCATCGCGAGGAGAATGCCGTGAAAGCCGGCCTCGAACTTCTTCATGCAAAACCGGAAAGCCGCCACTTGATGCCGCCAGGGCCGCGTCCGCAGGCCCGGTATGACCAGCGGCGGTTCTTCTTCCACCACAAGCGCCACCACCGGTGTCGGCTGGAGCAGCGTCTCGGCGTTTGCCACCACTTGGGCGGGCGGCGTGGCCGCGAAATGGTTCTCAACCGCCGCCGCTACCGCACCGGCCAGCGCCTCGAATTCCGCGGTGGCCTCGACCGCGCGAAGTTTGCGGCGAAGCATGCGCGCGTTCGCTGAAGTGGCCCGCCACCGCCAGGCCGATCCCCGGAACTTTCCGCCCAGCCGCTTCACCAAGACCATGTCGGCGAATGACGGCTGCACGCGGATTTCTCCGGCCTCGATGCTGATGCGGGATGAGCTCACGCCGCCCGCCCGCTCTCCAACACCTGCTGGAGCTTTTTCTGCTCGGTTTTCAGCCGGCGCAATTCCTTACGCGCGGCCCTCAATTCTTCACGCTTCTTCGCGCGCAACTGGGCGCGGGCCATTTCGAGCGCGAGCTTGACCTTCTGCGACTGCGTGCTGCCGTCCAGGACCTTGTAAACCGTCCAATGGGAAACGCCTGCAATCTCGGCAGCCAATCGCAATTCGGGATACCGGCCCCGCTTTTTCTTCTTGGGCTTCCTTTCGGACGCAGTTTTCCTGTACTTCGTCGGCATGGCTTATCTCCGGTCGATTACGGGGTCACGCGCACACACTTCGGGCGCGTTCACATTCTTCGTGTATTTGGCTTTGGAGGACGACCCTGGCTCGTCTCCTTGGCCTGTGGCGCTACAAACGACTTGTAGTTTCCGCTTCCAAGAACGCCCTTTGCGACCTCGATTTCCGGCGCGTTCTTGGGACCACAAAAAGGACTCTACGCCCATTCCGATTCGCGCGCAAATTGAATGTAGCAAGTTCGTCTGTAACCGACTCTTAACGCTCCAAATCCGATTTCCAGCGAAGCGCGGATTGGACTACAGCAAATCTCAGGCACTTGCTCGCATCCGCCACAATGCAATGGTGTTGCGGACGCGGATTTCCCGTATTCATGTTGCTGCGGGTATTTCAGACTTTGCAGTATGACATAGGGATTTGGAAATTAGCCGCGCGATTTCATGCACTTAAGGTGCGGGGTACAAGTCCAAAACGGACAGGAATAGTGGCCCGCGCGCGCACGTGTCCATGCGCGGCGTGGGTAGGCGCTGGTTTGCGGTGGGGATGCTACTGCTGCGCGGTTTGGACTGCCTCCTGATCATGCTCCTGGCCACGCCGGTGGCGGACGGGATAACATCCTCGGGCGGTCTGGTGAGGCTCTCAAAAAAACGATAGCCGCTTCACGGCCGTAATTAGCGGATGACGGGAACTGCATGTACGGTAAGGGCCATGGGACAATATAACCTCGTGGCGGCAAATGCCGACTGCAAAGGAAGTTCTGGCGCGTGAGGTGTGGCAGCGCGCGGAATGGATTAGAAACGATTGCCACACATTTTTTCGCACGCGACACGATAAGCTAGGTACGTTTGTCGAGCCCGGTAAAACGTCGACCGAGCCGATGGGCGGTGGCAACTTTCTGATGCTTACCGGCCAGATGAATCTGCTTGGCTTCCTCGCTAAGGTATATCTCCATCTCGCGGACCCCAACAGCTTCACGACGGAGTCAGATATCGACGACGCTAGAAAGGCCAAAGATGAACTTCTTCAGCTCATTCCGGTCGCGAAAACGGAACTGAAAAAGGCCCTGAAGGAGAGTTGGAAAACACCTCGAAT
Organism: uncultured Solibacteraceae bacterium; assembly: GCA_964487165.1. Taxonomy (GTDB): domain Bacteria; phylum Acidobacteriota; class Terriglobia; order Bryobacterales; family Bryobacteraceae; genus PALSA-129. Next base: position 2,589 of record CAZARO010000098.1, read on the forward strand.
TGGCGAATGCAATGAGGAGGTAGCATTCGCCAAGTTGATTGCGGGAATGACCGGCGTGGTCAATTTGGGATTGGGCAAGAAGGAAGCCGCTGAAGTGTGGAAGCTATTTCGAAACAACCTGACGCATATGGCGTGTCCTGGGGGGCGAGTGGTGGCTTATCTACTGCCTCTCCCTTCTGCTCTCGCGGAATACGCCATGACAGGCGTCGATCCGCCTTTCCGGTTTGACCCGCAAAAAGCCGTCTGGAGCTGCTATGTTGATCGGCTGAATTTGGATATTGTCAGAATCGCGGACTGGTTGGGCGGGGAAATCCACCAATGTCGACACGATGACCGAATCCTCGCGGCGATCAGGTGGATGGGCGTTGAAGACCTATTGGTGGCGAGTGCAGAGGCGTAAGCGGCCGGAGTGCCGCGCAACTCGCACCCCACTCTTCGTCCACAACGCGGCACGTCATCTCTTGGCTCACTCAGGGAACGCACTTTGCGATAGTCTTAACGGGAGTGCGTATGCACGTTTTCGGTCTGCGATGAGTCATGGAGGTATGAGGATTGTGCGGGTGCTTTTGGCGATGGCGGTCGCCTGGGGCGCAATGGGACAAGGGAAGCGTCCTACGTTCGAGGTGGCGTCGGTAAAGCGAAGCACGGGTAACGGCCCTGCGGATCCGAACCCACGGGTATCGGGCAGCCGGGTCGAGATGCACAACATCCGTGTGGCGACGGCGGTCATCTATGCGTACCATCTAGCGGGCGGAGCGATGACGACCTCCTATCAACTCGCCGGGAACCTCCAGATGCCGGACGGATGGGAGGTTTATGACATCGATGCGATGGCGCCTGGGCCGCCCCGCGACGACGATCTGCGATTGATGTTCCAGGCGCTACTGGAGGAGCGGTTCAAACTGAAGTACCACTGGGAGAGCCGCGAACTGCTGGCGTACGATCTGACGGTTGCGAAAAACGGGCCGAAGCTGAAGCCTGGGGATCCGAATCGGAAAGGCGCATGGAATCGAAGATTGGCAGAGCGCGAGCCGGGCGTGTCTCGACTGGTGGGACCCGGGTCTATCGAGGACTTGGTGTGGGCCCTGAGCGCGCGGCTGGAATCGCCAGTGCGGAATCTTACGGGCCTCGCGGGCGGATGGTATGAATTCGATGTGCCTTTTGCGCGGGATATTACCGTGACGACACCGGTGCCGGATCTGGTAACGGCTGTGGAGCAAGACCTGGGACTGAAGCTGAAGAGAACTAGGGGCCCCGTCCAGGTACTGGTAGTGGACCGGGTAGAGAGGCCGACGGAGAACTGAGGGCGAGGCTGCTTCGGATGCCTACACTGGGCAAACGGCGTTTCTCGTCCATTAATGGCGTTCAGCCCCACCATAAATTTGGGTAATGGACGCGAACCCAACCCATCATTCCCAACCCAAAAAGGGGAACGCTTGGCCCCTTGGCCTTTCAGTTGGCAGTGGGGCGCTCGACGTGGTCGATGACAAGGAATTCCACGGGCCCTTTGCCGGATTCCAGCTTGAGGCCGAGCTGTTCCTTCACCGCGTCGAATACGGACGGGCCGGAGGAGTCCGACGGAGGTGCTCCCGGAGGCTCGTCTTTGAATTGGAGCCGGACGTCGAATACGCCTGATAGGGCCGTCTTGTCGAGTACGGGCTGATTCAGCGCGACGGCGAGGACCCGGAGCAGCTCGGAAACGGGCACCCGGTCGCCCTCCATGCGAACGCCCGCAGCGGACGACGAGATCCGGATCTGTCCGCAGGGGCGCTCCGTAGCGCCAGCCCGGCCAGTAGCCACGGGTGTATCGGCCGCCGGGCATCCGCCATCCCCGGACCGGGCCAGCTTGGGACCATTTTTGCCGACACTCAGCAGATACACCGGGGTTTCGCGAGACTCGCGGTGAACTCTCATCTGAAAGCGGTCCTCCAGCAGGTTTTGCAGCATCTGCATCAATCGCGCGCGGTCGGCGTCGTCCCCGGCCTTCGCGTCGATGTCATACCGATCGTCATTGATCCAGTCGGGGCCACCCGCAATCTCCGAGCGTTGCAGGCCGTATGCGTTCATCGCCAGGAGCTTCACCGGAGCGTTGGCCGTCAGGCGTCCGCCCGGCATCGGGCGGACGAACATCACCCTCTGGTCCGCCGCCAGCTTAACGGAAGCCACTTCGAATTTCGGCCGGTCAGCGGACTGCGCGAAAAGGCACCCGGCGGCGAGCGTGGCGGCAGACCAAAGGCTTTTATGCATAACGATCATCACGGAGCCCCTCGACACACAGTATCCTCCACCCTAACCTTTCCCCGCAACGATGTCGGACGGCTCAGGTTTCATTCGACCGCCGTTCGGGCCCGATTCGATGCGAGCACGAGACAGGGGAACGCCTTCGTAGACAAAAGACGGATTCATCGAAACCGAATTCGACCGATCCGCGCCACTGGGGCAATCCCCAAGTGGCGTGCCGCCTGTCACAAAAGTTGGCTCGGCGGTGTTGAGCAGTATATGAACTGGTTCCGCATTCCGCTTGCCCTCGCCGCCGTTACGCTTCTCGCTCCCGCTCAGACCACCCCGGCACCCAATCGGGATGAACACCTGTCTGAGCGCCAAGACATCGTCGTCCAGGGCCTTCCCGACAGGGGCTACATCCTGGACATCGGAGGCGGCTGCCGGGGCACTATCGGACGGATCAAGCCCAAGCAGGTAGTGGCCATCGACATCTCTCCGCGCGAACTTAAGGAAGCTCCGTCAGATTTTCTGAAGATTGTGATGGATGCGTCCGACCTGAAGTTCCTGGATAGCAGTTTCCCGACGGTGACAGCGTACTACTCGCTGCTGTTCATGAAGCCGGACATTCATGAGAAAGTGTTCTCTGAAGTGTTTCGAGTGTTGCAGCCGGGCGGCACCTGGTTGATTTGGGACTCAGTGGTGCCCGCCGCCACCCCTGGTTCCACAAAGGAATCATATACAGCTTGGTTGCGGACACACCTGCCCAACGAGACCATCGTCTACGGCTATTCCATCCTGAAATTTGGGAGGGCCCTGGATGTTCCGTATTACTCTGGGCTTGCCGCCCATGCGGGGTTTCAGATCGACGAGGTCAAGGACGAGGGTGGCGGCAAGAGCTTTTTTATGAGGCTGCGCAAGCCGTAATTTCTTTTGCGAGAAGAACATGTTCCGAGTGATAGACGGCGTTATCGTGGCTTGACCTGCTCACTTGGCCCCGTAGTCGTTTCGGACCTTGGCCGGCACGGCGGCCCCGAACATTCACTTCACAATCGTGACCACCCCCAGCTATTTGGCCGACGGTTTCTCGAAGCGATCCACCACCAGAACATCGATCGGTTCCTTGGACCTCACAAGCCCCAGCCCAATTTGCGCCTGAAGCGCGGCTGCCACTTCAGCGGGGTCCGGAGGGCCGCTGGGCCGCTCTTCCCCCTGAGATCCCCAAACGAGTTCGAGGTCGAAATCGCCTGAAAGCCCCGTTTTATCGATGACGAGCGTCCGAAGCATAAGCCTTAAGTAGGACGCTAGCTTCGTCATCGGCACTTTCCGGCCGGCGACGTGATAAGGTTCCTCCCGGCTTGAGAAGTTGCCCATGGTGCCCTCGGGAACCGGCCTGTCTCTGACGCTGAGTGGCTTTTCGCCCAGTTGCCACTCCTTCAGCTTCGGCTTTCTTTTCCCTGGGACTAGTGCGTAAACCTCGCGCTGCTGCGTCTCGTGGTGGACCCTGAGCTTGAAGCGATCCTCCAAGAGCGATTGAAACATCACACGTATTTGGTCGTCAGTGGGCGACCCTGGTGCTACGGCTTCGATGTCAAACCATTTCCAGTCATCCGGGGCATCCAGATCGCCTTCCAAGGGGTAGCCTCGAGGGACGTGATACGCATAGGGGATTACCAGCTCCAGTGTAATGTTGTGCATCGAGACCCTGTTGCCTGAGCGCCGCGGCACCATGTCCGCGGGGCCTCCGTCGGATGTTGCCTTGATCTTGATCGACGCAACTTCGAATGTTGGTCGCGGTGCAGGCGTTTGGGAGCTGAGAGAACACGCGATCAAGCTCACTATTATGAGCGTACGCACGATTCGCATCACACTATTTACCTCCTCCCAGCCCATATGCTCACGCCGACAAAAACTTCGTATGTTAGACGCCGCAGGGGGCGTATACGTTGACAAAGTTGCAAAACCCCGCCTCATTTTGTATTGCCGAAGAACGCACTCCTCCCCGTTAGCCGCTCTGAGCCAATCCCAAGCGAACTAAAAGTCGCCGACATGGAGAACTGACGGGTTCCGGCCCGAGGAAGAACCAACTCTCCACCGGCAGGCTGATTTATTGCTGCGGTTTGTACTGCCGGCCGATCATGCTCCTGGCGAGCACGCCGGTAGCGAAAGGGATGAGATCCTCGGCCTTGGGAACCTTGAGGGACCACAGCGCAGCACCCATGCAGATCAGCACGAGGCTGATCACCACGTGGCCCGCCTCGCGCTCGATGAAACCGGCAATCGGCGCCTTTTCCACGCAGGAAGGTGGTGTTGACGGGGCGGCCATCACTTTTTCGCCTTCGGCAGATTCTTCAGGTTGATGACCACGCCCGCCTCGACCACCGGGTTCCAGCCGATGCCGGTGATATACAGCATCCGCACCGGCAGCAGGAAGCTGAATGCCGGCGTGATCTGATAAATTGCTGTCGCCACGAATGACGAGGAGAAGTTCACGTTGATGCCGGACGGCTGCGCCTGATTGAAGCTGGGTCCAACGTCTGCGCCGATCAGGAAGCTCGCGTGGCCGGTGTCGAACAGGTCTTTGTGGAAGCCCTGGCGCACCGACGACGAGATGGCGTAGAACTTCCTGCCGGTAGTCGGATCGACCGCCAGCTTCGGCAGGATATCGGCGGTAGTGGTGCCGTAGATGCCGGTCGATCCGGACACCGGGTAAATGGCCGAGATGCCCATCGTGAATCGCGGACTGCCGAGCTGGTTGAACTCTCCGAATGCCGCGACCGAGGTCGGAAGCGGGATAGCGGGGAATGTGACGGTTGGCGTCGTAGCGGACGCCACAGGCGTGGTGGTCTGCGCGGTCGCGCAGCACGCCAGGAGGATCGCGGAAAAAGCCTTCAAGAGTTTCATGGTAGATTGCCTCGTTACTTCAACGTCTCGATCTGAAAAACCGGATGGATCTCGAGCCAGTGTTCGTGGTTGTCGTCGAGCACCCAGGTGCCGACCATCGCGACGTGCGACCCGACTGGCGGCACGATGAGCGGGCTGTGATAGTCCTTGCACGCGGCCACTGCATCCGGCTGCTTCACCGGGAACAGGCAGACAACTTCGAACACCGGATTGCCGCCCTCGTGGGTGCGGTTGCCATCGTTTAAATACTTGTCCTGGCCCGAATCGAGGCGCAGCCAGCCGTGCGAGTCGCCGTCCTCCTCGTGCCGGAGGCCGTCCTTCTCCTTGCCGGCGGTGGCGTCGGCGATTACGCCTGTCACGCGCACGCACGGCGCCTGGAAGGTCAGCCGCGTCGCGTTGTAGACGTGGCCCCAAAACATATCGTGTGCGGCGCAGGGGGAGGGCGAGCTTTGCGAAAACTGGTCGGGCGGGCCCGCCGCGAACGCCGTCAGCAGCAGTGCGATGATGCTCGTAATCAGTTTCATTGGGTTCGTCTTATGGGTGCGAGGCGATCAGTTGCGCGCCCTTTACGGCCACGCTGGTTACCGGGTTCAGATTGCGGTAAATGATCACACCATTGAGCCCGTAGCCGAGCAGCCGATCGTACCAACGCGGCTTCGTAAGCTGGTTGATGTTTCCGGTAATGCCGGCCACGTTGGTGCCTATGCCCTGCCACGTCGCGATGCCGGTCGGCAGAGCGTTCCGGAAGTCGAGTGACACCTGGGCGAAGTTGCCCGCGGCCCGCTCGATGCTCTTGGACGCCCCGACGTAGCGGTTGAAGAAGCAGTCCGGGTTGTACTCGCAGTCGAGGAACAGTGGGGCGGCGTCATCGACCTGCTTGGTGAATCTGGCGGCGTGCGTCACGACCGGCTGGAGGTCGCCGCGCAGCTCCTCGACCTCCCCCAGCGCGCCGTCCACGCGCTCGAGCGTGTCACCCACGCGCCGATCCGCGGTGGTCCGGATGGCGCCTACCTCAGCCAGCGCAGCGGTCCGGATGGCGGTGACCTGGCCCATGACGTCCTGGCGCAACGCGGCTACCTGCCGCTCCGTCCGGCCCAGGAGGTCCTGGCGGGTTAACGTGATTTGGGAGGAGAGCTCCTGACGCAGCGCGGCGACCTGGGCGGCCAAGCCCGCACCTCCGTCCCGCAGGTCCCGAGAAATGGCCACGGGTAGCGCACGGGTGGCCTTTGTGGCGGCGTGGAGCAGGAAGGTGGCTTGGACTACCAGACCGGTTACGGCGGCCAACAGGGCGCAAGTGAGCGCGAGTTTCAGGCGGTTGAGGAACGGCGGCGGGTCCGGCGTCCAGAGTGGGTACAGGCGGCCCGGTTCGTAGGGCGGCGTCCCGCCGGTAGCCGCGGACGGCGTTGGGGTCTCCCGGTCAGGCATTGGGACCTTTCTGGCGCGCGGCGGCGATGGCGCGCGTCACGTTCTGCTGGTGGGCGATCAGCGTCACCAGCGTGGCGTAGCCGGGGTCGGTGGCGTATTTCGCAGCCACCGCACAGATCAATTCGTCGAGGTTGTGGTCCTGCAGGTATTGCGCCCACGCGGCCTTGTACGGGTCGGCCGTGGTGATCAGCGCGGCATAGTCGGCCGCCGACGCTTGGATGGAACCGTAGTCGGCGAACGCCAGCGTCTCGTCCTCCGGCTTGCCCTCGACGACCTCGACAGTGGGGTCCTGGCATGACTGCGGGTCGCGCGGGTTCGCCTTCATCCCAAAATAATTTGCATTGCCGCACGGTTTCGCTCCCCAGCGCGACTCGACTGCCCATTGCGCGACCATCATCGGCGCCGGGCAGCCGGTAGCCTCCTCCAGCGCAACCGCGATCTGTGCGATCTGGGCCAGCCGGGCCTGGCGGTCGGTATCCTCGGACATCTGTCCTCCTGCAGGATTTATCGACTGCTTCCGGCCGGACGCTACATCGATGCCGCAGCGGTCGCCCTGCCGCGCCCCACAAGGCTGCCAGCGAGCTGCCCTGGCCCGTAGTTCGCGGTGCCGACCGCCCCCGATGCCATGATCGGAGAGCACGAGCCGATCAGGTGGACGGTCGCACCCGCTAGCCCGCTGGCCTGCGAATCGCCCTCGACCGATTCGGCATCGTAGATCGCGAGGCTCACGTACGCCGCAGCGCTGCCGCCCTCGCACGAGCCGGTTGCGACGATGGGCGAGAACACCTGGGCCCGGGCGAGGCTCGACCCGCGCAGCGCGGCCACGAGGCGCAGCATTGCGTAGGTGGCCACGGCTACCGCGGACCCAGGGACCTCCGGCGTCGTGACGCCCTCGCCCAGATAGACGCACTGCGTATCGCAGTCCAGCTCTGGCGATAGACCGTCGGCCTCGCCTGTCGTTGCGGTCGAGAGCTCTGAGGCTGAGGTGCTGCTGCTGCCGCCCTCGGTCGAGCCGCTGACCACCACCAGATGCGCACCCTCG
>CAZARO010000099.1:0-485 GCA_964487165.1 uncultured Solibacteraceae bacterium
ATCACTCCCGCCGCGGCGCCGATGAGAATCGCCGCCATCGGCGTGACGAAGCCCGACGCCGGCGTGATGGCCACCAGTCCCGCCACCGCCCCGGAGATGACGCCAAGGACGCTCGGCTTTCCACTGACCCACCACTCCACGCACAGCCAGGACATCGCCGCCGCGGCCGCTCCGAAATGCGTGGCCACGAAGGCGCTGGTGGCGAGCGGTCCCGCGCTCAGCGCGCTGCCCGCGTTGAAACCGAACCATCCCACCCACAACATGGCCGCGCCAATCACGCTGAGCACCAGGTTGTGCGGCCGCATCGATTCGTGCGGATATCCGGTCCGCTTGCCCATATAGAGCGCGCACACTAGCGCCGACACTCCCGAGGTGATGTGGACCACCGTGCCGCCCGCGAAATCCCACGCCGGAAAACGGCCGCCCAGGGTTCCGTTCAGGAGGCCGCCTTTGCCCCACACCATGTGCGCCATGGGGAAGTAGAC
>CAZARO010000099.1:495-10135 GCA_964487165.1 uncultured Solibacteraceae bacterium
CCACAGCGTCATGAACAGCAGCATGGCCGAAAATCGCATGCGCTCGGCGAAGGCTCCGCAGATCAGCGCCGGCGTAATGATGGCGAACATCAACTGGTACACCATGAACGTCTGCTGCGGGATGGTGGCCGCATAGTCGGCATTGGGATCGGCGCCCACGCCGTTCAGGAACACGTGGCGCAGTCCGCCCAGAAACGGCGAGCCCTCGGAAAAGGTCAGGCTATAGCCCACCACCGCCCACAGGATGGTCACCACGCCCATTAATGCGAAGCCGTGCATCATGGTGGCGAGCACATTCTTGCGGCGCACCAGGCCGCAATAAAACAGCGCCAGGCCGGGAGCCGTCATCATCAGGACCAGCGCCGAGCAGGTCAGCATCCAGGCGTTGTCGCCGGACATCTGCGCCGCCCTGGTGGCCTTTTCGAGCGCGTCGAGGCGCTTGGTAACATCAGGCCCGCTGACTTGGGCAACCGCCATCACTGCGAATAACGTCGCCAGTGAAAGGGCTTTCCAACCGAGTTTTGCCGATCTCATCGCTAGCGGGGCCAGTCGTCGCGCGAGGGCGCGAAAACGTCGAATACCACGGTATCTTCCAGTGCCACCACGCCGTGCGGAACGTTGGGCGGGATCACCAGCGTCTCACCCGCGCGCACCACCTTGTGGCCACCGTCGATGGCGAACTTCAGCGCGCCGCGCTCCACCATGGTGATCTGCTCGTTGTGATGGCTGTGTTCGGCAACCTGCGCGTCCTTCTGCAGTTCTAGTCTGGCGACGGTCATGTTTCCGCTGTGGATCGCCTTGCGCGTGATCTGCGGATTGAGTTGCTCGGGTGTCAGTTGATTCCAGTCGTAATGCGTCATTTAAGGGTATTCTAACCGGTTTGCCGGGTTGCCGGACCGGTATTGTATGATGAAGGATTATGAAGGGTATAGTGCTGGCGGGCGGGACGGGGAGCAGACTGTTTCCGCTGACTAAAATCACCAACAAACATCTGCTGCCCATTTACGACCGGCCCATGATCTACTACCCCATTCAGACGCTGGTGGATGCCGGCGTCCGGGATATCATGATCGTCACCGGCGGGAGAAATTCGGGTGATTTCCTCCGTTTGCTGGCCAACGGCAAGGAGTTCGGGCTCAAGCACATTAACTATACCTACCAGGAAGGCGAGGGCGGAATCGCCGACGCACTCGGCCTGGCGCAGCATTTCGCCGACGGGCAAAAGATCTGCGTGGTACTGGGCGACAACATCATCGAGCACGATATTCGCCAGGCCGTGGAGACGTTTCAGGCGCAGGAATCGGGCGCCCACATTCTGCTCAAGGAAGTGACCGACGCGGAGCGCTTCGGAGTGGCGGAAGTCTCCGGCGGCAAGGTAATCGGGATCGAGGAAAAACCCAAACGGCCGAAATCGAACCTGGCTGTCACGGGCATCTACATGTATGACGCCTCGGTGTTCGATAAGATCCGCACGCTGGTGCCTTCTCATCGCGGGGAACTAGAGATCACCGACGTCAACAACGCCTACATCCAGGAAGGGAACATGACCTTCTCCTACCTGCAGGGCTGGTGGACCGATGCCGGCACCTTCGACTCCCTGCTGCGCGCGGCCAATCTGGTGGCCCAGTCGGTGGCCGCCAAAGAAGGTGTGGTGCGCGTCTGATGGCCGTCAACGCCACTCCCCAAACGGCTGCGCGGATCATCGCCGCGGCCGGCGATTTGCAACTCGCCTATCCCGAAAATGCCAAGGGTATCGGCGCCGTAATCGGCCGCCTGGATTCGCCCGATCTGATCGCCGGCGTGCGTCTGCAGCCCTTCCCCGTGTATCCCGACGACCGCGGATACTTCCTTGAAGTGCAGCGCATCGGCTACGGTTTGGCCGCCGGATTCCCGCCGGAGCGCAGTCAGGTGTCGGCGGCCATGAATTATTGCGGCACCATCAAAGCTTTTCATTTTCATTTACAGCAGACCGATTGCTGGACTCCTGTCTCGGGGCTTTTCCAGGTGGTGCTGGCCGATCTGCGGCTCGGGTCGCCCACCTTTGGCAAGCGCAATACGCTCTATCTTGGCCCCATGCGGCCGTGGCAGGTGCTTATTCCGCCGGGGGTGGCGCACGGTTACAAAATCATCGGCACCCAGGATGCCCTGCTGGTCTACATGACGGATCAGTTCTACAACCCCAAGGACGAAGGGCGCTTGCCATACGACGACCCGTCGATCAACTACGATTGGGAAACACAAAAGAAGTAGAGCCACGGATGGACACAAATGCACACAGATAAAGCCATCTTATCGGTATCGATCCGTGTGAATCCGTGGCCGGAATTTCTTCGGGCGGAGAACTTGTGAAAATTATTGTTACTGGCGGCGCCGGCTTCATCGGTTCGGCTTTTGTCCGCATGGCGATCGGCGAGACCGATATGCACGTAGTCAACCTCGATAAGTTGACTTACGCCGGAAACCTGGAGAACCTGACTTCCATCGAGAATGACCCGCGGTACCGCTTCGTGGAGGGCGATATCTGCGACCAGGCGCTGGTGGACTCGCTGCTCTCCGACGAAAAGCCCGACGCCATCGTCCATTTCGCTGCCGAATCGCACGTGGACCGCAGTATTCTCTCGCCGGAGCCGGTGATTCAGACCAACCTGCGCGGCACTTTCACGCTACTCGAAGGCGCCCGCAAGCATCGTTTGGGGCGCTTCGTACACGTTTCCACGGACGAAGTCTACGGCAGCCTGGAAGCTCCGCTGGAAGCCGACGAGAATTATCCGCTGAATCCCAGCAGCCCTTATTCGGCATCCAAAGCCGGCTCAGACCTGCTGGCGCGATCTTACTTCGTGACTTATAAGATGCCGGTACTGATTACCCGCGCATCGAATAACTACGGGCCCTATCAGTTTCCCGAAAAACTGATTCCGCTCATGATCTCCAATGCGCTCGAAGACCACCCGCTCCCGGTTTATGGCGACGGCCAGCAGGTGCGCGACTGGCTGTATGTGGACGACCATTGCCGCGGAATCCTGGCCGTCCTACGCGAGGGCCGCGAGGGCGAAATCTACAATATCGGCGGCAATCGATCGCTGCCCAATCTCGACGTGGTGCATAAGGTGCTGTCCCTCACCGGAAAGCCCGAAAGCCTCATTCATTACGTAACCGATCGCCCTGGCCACGACCGCCGCTATGCGCTCTCCAGCGAGAAACTGATGCGCCAGACGGCGTGGCAGCCGCTCATCGATTTCGAGACCGGCCTGGGCGGCACCATCGACTGGTACCGCGGCAATTCGCCGTGGGTGGCGCGCGTGCGCAGCGGCGCGTATCGCACTTATTACGAGAAGAATTACGGCAATCGCGAGACCGTGAGCGGGTAAGGCCAGTTACTCCATGCGAGTGGCGATTGAGGCCGCATCGCTGGGTCTCTCGAGCGGCGGCCTGGCGCGTTACACCGGCGAACTCAGTATGGCGCTGGCGCGATGCTTCCCCGACGAGGAATTCTTTCTCCTCTCCGACCAGCCTTTCCGCATGCCCGAGGGCGCTCCCGCCAACCTGAAGCGCGGCGGCGGACCGCGTAACGCCGCGGAGCGCCGCTGGTGGCTCTGGGGCATCGACCGCGAGATGCAGCGCCTGGGCGCCGACCTGGTCCACGGGCCGGATTTTGCCGTGCCCTACATCCCCCGCCGTCCCAGCGTGCTGACCTTGCACGATCTTTCGCCCTGGATGGACCCGCGCTGGCATCATGGCGCCAAGCGCGTTCGCCGCCGCACGCCGCTGCTGCTCGACCTTGGGATTGCCACCATGATCGTCACTCCCGGAGACGCCGTGCGCAAGCAGGCCATCGAACATTTCCACCTGCGGCCCGACCGCGTAGTGGCCATTCCGGAAGCGCCCGCGCCGTGGCTGCGGCGGGTGGACGCGCCTCCCCCGCCATCGCCCTACTTTCTCTTCGTGGGGACGCTCGAGCCGCGCAAGAATCTGCTCATGCTGGTGGACGCCTGGCGCGAGGTGCGTCGGCGGCATGCAGTCGACCTGGTGTTGGCCGGACGGAAGCGCGCCGATGCCCCGACTATCCAGGAGGAGCCGGGGTTGCGGCTCATGGGCGAAGTCCCGGACGAGAAACTGGCGGAGCTGTACTCCGGAGCGCTGGCGCTGGTCTGCCCATCCTTATATGAAGGCTTCGGGCTGCCGGTCTTGGAGGCGATGCAGTGCGGGACGGGAGTGATCGCTTCCAGCGCGGTGGCCGAGGCCGGCGGCGGCGCGGCAGTGTATGCCGACGATGCCGAAGCGCTGGCGCGCGCTATGTGTCAGGCGGTGGAACAGCCCGGGTGGGCGGCGGAGCGGAGCGGGCTCTCTCTGGCTCGCGCGCGCGAATTTTCCTGGGAGCGCACCGCAAGCCTGACCCGCGAGGTGTATCTGGAGGCCCGGAGGCGCTTTGGGAAATAGACTAGAACAGGAAGTCAGGAGTCAGAAGTCAGAAGTCAGAATAAAACCCGCGCTGACCCTGACCTTTCAGGCGGAGCCGGTTGGCAACCCGATGCCCCTTAGTTTTCCCGATTCCGAGTACCCGCGCCAATTGTGGGGCGGACCCCCTGGTCCGCAGCCGACCCCCTGGCCGGCTTGCCGACGGTTGCAGGTGCCTGATTCTTTGCCCAAAGAGCGGGACGAGGGCGTCCCGCGCAGACCAGGGGGTCCGCCCCACCAATTCTGCAGAACCCAGCCTCACGAAGACTATGCGGCATTGGGCAACCCCACACCCCAGGAGTTCGCCTAGTGTCCGCTGACCCCGCGCTGGTCCTCGCCCCCGAAGCCCCTTATCCTTTGCGGGGCGGCGGCGCGCTGCGTACCGCCTCGCTGATCCAATATCTGGCCCGCACCCGCCCCGTGGACCTCATTCTCTTCCGCCAGCCGGGAGCGCCCGACCCGGCGGCGCTGTTGCCCGCGGGTTTAGTGCGCCGGGTGTCGTCGATTCAGTTGCCGCCCACCGGGCGGGGCCGGGCGGCGCGCGTGGTCCGCAATAGCGCCCGCATGGTCCGCCGCGTCCCGCCCCTGGTCGATCGCTTCGCGGGCTTCGAACTCGAGGTAGCGGAAGCCATCGGCGGCGAGCGCTATGAAATCGGCCTCATCGAGCATTCCTGGTGCGCGCCATACTGGGAACAGATATCGCCCGCCTGCCGGCGCACGGTGCTCGATCTGCACAACATCGAGTCCTTGCTGCATGCCCGCTGCGCCGCCGTGGAAGGCCCCGGAACGGCCTTCGCGCACCGTGTTTTTCGCGATGCCTCGCTGGCCCTGGAGCGGAACTGGCTGCCGCGATTCTCGCAGGTGCTCACCACTTCCCGCAGCGATGCGGAGGCCGCACTGGCCGTGGCGCCCGCCGCGCATGTCACCGTCTACCCGAATGCTGTGCCCCTGGTTCCGCAGCCGCCGCCAGGGGATGAGCTGGCGGTGGTCTTCTCCGGCAACATGGAATACCATCCCAACCTGAGTGCGGTGCGATTTTTCCGCGCCGAAGTCTGGCCGCTGCTGCGTGCACGCTGGCCCGGGCTCGTCTGGAGGCTGGTTGGTAAGAACCCCACGGCGGTGAGCCGATTTACGTCGGACGATCCGCGGATCGAAGTCACCGGCGAGGTCGACGACGCGGTCCGCGAACTGGCCCGCGCACGGGTCGCCGTGGTTCCCCTGCTCGCCGGCAGCGGCACGCGATTCAAGATTCTCGAAGCCTGGTCGGCAGGCTTGCCGGTGGTCTCCACCACCATCGGGGCGGAGGGCCTGCCGGCTCGCGATGGCGAGAATCTGCTGCTCGCCGACGGCGGACCGGGGTTCGCAGGGGCCGTCACGCGAGTGCTGGAAAATACCGATCTCAGACGGCAATTAGGACGCGCCGGCAGGCTCCTGCTGGAACAGGAGTTCACATGGGACACGGCGTGGAAGAAATTGAATTTGTAAAGGGTTGTGGCGATGGGCCGTTCGATATACTGGTAGCATTCATGCCCATCGTACGGGGATGGAGCAACCACGCCGTGCCGTTCCAAACTGACCGGGTGAGTCAGATTTATTGTTGAGAAGAACTAATGCTCTGGTGGCACGGTTGCTATGGCCGGGTACGGTGACCGGCGTGCAATAAGTCCGTCGAGCCGATCGGTGCCATGTTGGCAGGCTGTTGGCGCTGAGGAGTTTACAGGAAGTGAGTCTGGTTAGATTTTGGACTTTTGACACACCAGGGGGTCATAATGGTCCGCTATACTGGAACAATCAATGCTTATCGCCATTGATGCCCACGCCATCGGCAGACACCTCACAGGCAACGAGGTTTACGTTCGAAGCCTTTTGAACGCATTTGCCACCTATAACCAGGATCGCGACATTCTGGCTTACGTGTCCGGCGTGGAGGCTTGCGATGCCATTCCGAAACACGTTCGCGTCCGGCGGGTGGCTGCTAACCCATTCCTGCGATTGGGGTTTGACCTCGCGAGCCAGATCCGCAAAGACCGTCCCGATGTGTTGCACGTGCAATATACCGCGCCCGTCGGCTGTAACGTGCCGGTAGTGGCCACGGTGCACGACGTGAGCTATTTGGAACACCCCGAATACTTCACCCGCGACCGGGCGTGGCAGTTGAGAATCACCGTGGGCCGCACGGTGCGGCGCGCGGCCAGGATTCTCACCGGAACTGAGCATGCACGCAACGCGATTTTGCGCGTCTATCCTAATTTGGAAGAGGATAAAGTGACCGTGGTGCCGCTGGCGGCGGCGCCAGAATTCCGCCCGATTGCGCGCGACGCGGCCGCGGCCGTAGTGCGCGAGCGGTATTCGCTGGGCGGACCGTTTATTCTCTCCGTGGGAGATATGCAGCCGCGTAAGAACCAAATCGGACTGATCCGCGCCTTTGCGCGCCTGGTGAAAGCTTTCCCGCAGTTGAACCACAGCCTGGTGCTGGTCGGCAAGCCCACCTGGTTTTCTCCCAAGGTGCAGGAAGCCGCGCGCGAAAGCGGTGTGGAAGACCGCATTCAGTTCGTGGGCTTCGTTTCCGACTCCGACCTGCTGCAGCTCTACAACGCCTGCGATTGTTTCGTCTTCCCATCTTTTTACGAAGGTTTCGGATTTCCGGCGCTGGAAGCCATGGCCTGTGGACGGTCAGTGGTCTGTTCGGACGCGTCGGCGCTGCCGGAAGTGGTGGACGGAGCGGCCATCCTGTTCGACCCCTACGCCATCGACGAAATGGTGCGCGCCATCGCAGACGTGCTGCTGGACGCGGAACTGCGCGGGCGTATGGAACGTCTGGGAATACAAAGGGCCGCGCATTTCAGCTGGCAGAAGACGGCCCAGATGACTTTGGAAGCATTCCATCAGGTAGTGGAGGAGCCGCGCGCCGCTGTCGGGCGCCTGGCTTCTCAGATGATGACCCATCGATGAATCATATCCGGCATTCGAACCCCACCGCTTTCCTGGCGTTTCTGGCAGCGCTCTGCCTGGCGCCCGCGGCGTCCGCGCAGGCGGGATTTCCCTTTCAGAACGAGTCCCTGCACTATACCATCAACTACTCCAGCGGCCTGAGCCTGGGCGACGCCAATCTCTCGGCCCACAAGTCGGCGGATGGCTGGGACTTCACGGTCACGCTCGATGCCGCCGTCGCGGGGTTCACCATCAAGGACAAGTACACCTCGTCCATGATTGGGACGTACTGTTCCACCGAGTTCGAGCGCGACACTATCCACGGCGCCAAAACCACCCGCGAGAAGACCGATTTCGATCAGGACAAGCAGACTGCCCATCGCCAGACGGAGTTTCCCAACAACGGCGGCTCCTCCGACATAAGCACCGGCGCGTGCGGCCGCGACGCAATTACGTTCCTCTATTTCGCCCGTAAGGAATTGGGGCAGGGCCGGGTTCCCCCGCCGCAAGTGGTGTACTTCGGGTCGCCGTACACCGTGCAGCAGTCCTACACCGGCGCCCAGACTATCGTCGTCGCCGACAAGAAGGAAGTGACCGACCATCTGGTCTTCTCGGTGAAAGGGCCGAAGTCGGAATTCAGCGTCGAGGTCAATTACGCCCGCGACGCCGCGCGCACGCCGCTCCTCATCAAGATCCCGCAAGCAGTGGGAACCTTGTCGATGGAGCTGGTCCGTTGAGACGCATGTTGAGATGCCGTTGAGATGCGCGTAGCATTTTTCTCTCCCCTGCCGCCGGCGCGTAGCGGTATCGCCGAATATTCCGAAGCCCTGGTCGAATCGCTGCGCCGCCTGGTAGACCTGGAAATCGTTTCCAGCGCCGGCCAGACGTTCGACCCCGCAGGCTGCGACGTGGCCGTCTACCAGGTGGGGAACAACGGGTTTCACGCCTTCGTCTATGAGACGGCGCTGCGCCATCCCGGCGTGGTAGTGATGCATGAATCGAACCTCCATCACCTGATTGCCGATCTCACCATCCGGCGCGGCGATTGGGACGCCTACCTGAGCGAGTGCGCTTACAATGGCGGCGAGCCCGCGCGCGCCTTCGCTGAGCGGGTGCGGAAGCTGGAAGTGGGTCCCGATTACGAAGGCCTGCGCATGACCCGGCGGCTGCTGGAATCGGCGCGCGGCGTCGTGGTACACAGCCATTTCATGGAGGCGGAAGTCCGCGCCGCCGGGTACCGCGGGCCCATCGCGGTGATCCCGCACGGAGCCTGGATTCCCGAGGCTGATCGCAACGCCTGGCGGCACAAGCTGGGGCTCGATGAAGTCACTCCGCTAGTGGGAATCTTCGGCTACCTGAAGCCCTACAAGCGGATCGCCGAATCGCTACGCGCGTTTCGCCGCCTGGTGCGCCTGGTGCCCAACGCCCGCATGATCCTGGTGGGCGAACCGCATCCCGAATTCCCCATCCAGCAGATGATCCGCAGCATGGGTCTTTCGGCCCACGTTCGCATCCTGGGCTTCGCTCCCATCGAAGACTTCGTGGGATATCTGGGAGCCTGCGACATTGTGCTGAACTTGCGCTATCCTACCGTCGGCGAGAGCTCCGGCACGCTGTTGCGGTCGCTGGGATTGGGTAAGGCGGTAATGGTTTCCGAAATCGGGTCGTTTGCGGAATTCCCCGAAGAGGTGTGCCTCAAAGTGCCGGTGGGCGCGGGCGAGGAGGACTTGATCTTCGAATACCTGAACCTGCTGGTCTCGCGCCCGGAAGTTGCGCAGGCGCTGGGGGCGCGGGCGCGCGATTATGTCGCACAGAAATGCAATTGGGCCACGGTAGCGCGCCAGTACGCGGACTTCCTGGAAGCGGTGGCGGCAGGTAAGGAGTGGCAGTGCCCGGTTCCCGAAGCCGCCGCCGCGCCGATTCCCGCGCCGCCGGCGCCGGCACTCGCCGAGCCGGAACTCGAGAGCTACCTTCGCGGATGGGCCGTCAGCGAAGAGGCCGGCCAATATCTGGACACCCACCAGACGCGCCTCGTGAAGACGCTGGAAATCACTCCCTCGGGCGGACCTGACGATCGCATTCTCGAAATGGGTGCGTACCTGCAAGTCACTCCGGCGCTACGCAGCAAGCTAGGTTATGGCGAAGTGCGCGGCTGTTATTACGGCCCCGCCGGCCGCATCGATCACCGCACCGTGACCTCGTCCGGGGGCGAGACTTTCACCTGCGACATCGACCATTTCGACGCCGAGAAGGA
>CAZARO010000100.1:0-10126 GCA_964487165.1 uncultured Solibacteraceae bacterium
CCATCATCCGCGACGAAATGACGGCCACCATCGATGCCTGCAACAAAGCCAACGTGTCGGTCTACCCGGTTGACGTTCGCGGCCTGGCGACCTCTATGCCTGACATGCCGGGACCCGGCCGGGGAATCGGCCATGAAGAGCCCCCGCCGATGGCGTTCCTGGGCTTGGGCTCTCCGGCCCGGCTCTCTCTGGCTTCGTTCACGAGTTCGTTCCAGCGTGGAGGCGGCGGCGCCGGCGGTGGAGGAGGAGCGACCGGTGGCGGAGGCGCCGGCGGTGCGGGCTCGGCCGGCGGCTCCAGAGGGGGCAGCACCGGCGGCACGGGCGGCACCGGGGGTACCGGCGCCAGCGGCGGCCGGGGCGGTACCGGCAGCACCGGCGGCACGGGCGGGCACGCCCCGGCGGGCGGAACTTCGGGAACCACCGCTGGCAAAGCCGGCGGCAGCGTAAATCCCACCATGAACGGCAACAACCCCATGATGAATCCTCGCACCACTATCATGCCGACGATTCCCAGGGACATTAATGCCAATCAGGAAGCCATGTTCATGCTGGCCAATGGCACCGGCGGTTTCGTCATCGTCAATACCAATGACTTGGCTGGCGGTATGGATAAAATCGCCCGCGAGCAGGAACAGTATTACGTCATCGGGTACACGCCCGTGGAATCCGCCGAAGGGAGTTGCCACAGCTTGCACGTTAAGGTGTCGCGCGGCGGAGACAGCGTGCGTTCGCGCAGCGGCTATTGCAACGTGCGCCAGGTAGACGTACTGGCCGGAAAGCCGGCGGAAACGGAACTCGAATCCATCGCCATGGGCGTATCGGCGGGCAAGTTGGCCGCACCGCTGCAGCTCCCGTTTTTCTATGCCTCCGCCAACGTGGCGCGAGTCAACGTGGCCATGGAGATCCCCAGCCAGACTTTCAAGTTCGACAAGGTGAAGGGCAAGCTCCACTCCGAGATGAACATTCTGGGAATCGCGTACCGGCCGGACAATACCGTGGCCGCCAAATTCAGCGATACTCTCAAGTTCGACTACGAGAACAAAGTCCAGGTGGAGGAATTCGCCAAGAAGCCGGTCCATTACGAGAGCCAGTTCGATATCGCCAGCGGCCAGTACAACTTTAAAGTGGTCTTCAGCGGCGGCGGCGAAAACTTCGGCAAGATCGAGAAACCGCTGGTGGTGGAACCGTACGACGGCAAACAGTTCGCCGTCAGCGGCATGGCTTTGGGAACTCTGCGCAAGACCGACGCCGATGACAGCATGGATTCCGTGCTGGTGGAAGACAAGGTGCCATTGGTAGCGGTGGGCGTGCAGGATGTTCCTGCCGGCCTCTACAACTTTAAGCCCACTGACCCGGTGGGCCTCTACGTGGAGATCTATGAGCCCGGAATGGTCAATGAGAATCCGCCCAAGCTCATGATGGCGCTCAAGATTACAGACCGAAAATCGGGCGCCCAGAAATTGTCGTCGGGCACCATGGAAATTGGCCAGCAATACATCCGCAAGGGGAATCCGGTGGTTCCCGTGATTATGAAGGTGCCGCTAAAGGATCTGCCGGCGGGATCGTACCACCTGGATGTCGCTTGTGGCGACTCCAACGGGAAGACCATGAACCGCTCGGCGGATTTCGAGATTGAGGCTACAGAGCCTGCTGTAGGGTGGGATAAAAACTAAAGACCTTGTCGAGCAGGCTGACGCGGAACGATTGCATCACATGGCCGGAGGCTCCGGCCATGCGCATCTCGCCGCCCACCGCCATAATCTTGTTGAAGCTGGATATAAAACGGCCGATGCCGGTGCTGTCGATTACCGTCACACCGGAAAGGTCGAATATAAATTTGCGGATTCCCGCGGCCAATTGTTGTTCCACCAGGGTGACGATGTGGTCGCCCTCCGGCCCCAGCATCAGCTTGCCGGTGAGGCTGATCACCAGCGTTCCGGCCGCCACTTCGCGATGAGCGATCTCGATCATGGACAGGGACTAGTGTAAGCCCGATGCACGTTCTTCCGCTACTTCGCCACCGCGGCGTGCCGCCGGTACCATTCGAGCGTCAGCCGCATTCCTTCTTCGAACGAGTAGCGGGGCGCGTGTCCCAGGTCGCGGACCGCGGCCGTGATATCGGCTTGCGAATCGCGCACGTCGCCGGCGCGCGGGGCACTATAGATCGCGGGGATTTCCACGCCTGCCAGCTTCTGCACCAACGCCCACGCCTGGTTAAGCGTGATCCGCCCGCCGTTGCCGCCGTTGTAAACTTTCCCGGCCACACCGGTGGCGCGCGCGGCCTTCAAATTCAGCTCCGCCACGTCCTCCACAAACGTGAAGTCGCGCGATTGTTCCCCGTCGCCGAAAATAGTCGGCCGGGTGCGCTCCAGAACCGCTTTCAGAAACAGCGAGAGCACCCCCGAGTAAGCGCTGGAGGGGTCCTGCCGCGGGCCGTAGACATTGAAGTAGCGAAGCGCCACGGTTTCCAGGCCGTACACGCCGGCGAAAATGTTACCGTAATATTCGCCCACCAGTTTCTGCAGCGCGTAGGGAGATTTCGGCTGCGGCGCCATGCTCTCCACCTTGGGCAGCACCAGCGTGTCCCCGTAGGCCGATGAGGAAGCGGCATACACCACTCGTCCCGCGCCCCCCTCGTGGGCGGCGCGCAGCACGTTGAACGTACCATTCACGTTGACTTCGTGCGAGGGCACGGGATCGTCGATGGACCGCGGCACGGAGGGTATCGCGGCCTCATGAAATACCACCGCCGCGCCGCGAATCAGGGGAGCGATTTCCTCATAGTTGCGGATATCGGCAAGCTGAAAATCGATGGCGTGCCGCACTTCCTCGATATTCGCCTCATGCCCGCTGAGGAGATTGTCGATCACCACGATTCGCGTGGCGCCTTCCCGCAGCAGGCGGCGCACAATCGCGGACCCGATGAAGCCCGCTCCTCCGGTAACGACGTAATGGCTCATGAATCCCCAGTGTACGACGATCCAGCCCCGCGAAAACCATAAGCGTCTCGCGTTCTTGAGTTACGCCGAGCAGGCCCCGTGGGGCAGGATGGCATCCTGGATGCCATCCTGCGGCCGATTGGTAATCGGCCCGGCGCGGCCCATTCACGGTCCTCCGGAGCGGGTTACCCGGCGGCGTCTGCCGCCACATTCTTGCGAGACTCAACACGTGGCATCGGGTTGCCAACCTGCCTCACGCCACCTCACCCGCGCCCGATGTACGGCATCCGGGTGGCCATCACGGTCATGAATTCCACGTTCGCATCGAGCGGCAGGTTGGCCATGTAGAGCACCGCTTCGGCAACGTGGCGTACATCCATGCGGGGCTCGACCATGAGGGTGCCGTTGGCCTGCGGGACGCCGGCGCTCATGCGCTCGGTCATTTCCGTGGCGGCATTGCCGATATCGATCTGGCCGCACGCGATGTTGAAATTGCGCCCGTCGAGCGAGATGCTGCGCGTGAGTCCCGTGATGGCGTGCTTGGTGGCGGTGTAAGGCGCCGAGTTGGGCCGCGGCGCGTGCGCCGAAATCGACCCGTTGTTGATGATGCGCCCACCCTGCGGCTGCTGCGCCTTCATCGTCCGGATGGCCTCTTGCGCGCACAGGAACGCGCCCGTGAGATTGACGGCGACCACGGCGCTCCACTGCTCGAAGGTCAGATCCTCCATGGGGATGGGCGGAGCGCTGCGGCCAGCGTTGTTGAAGAGAACGTCCAGGCGGCCGAAGGCCTTTTGGGCGACGGCGAACAGCGCCTTGACGGAGGCGGGGCCGCTCACGTCGGCCGGCACAGGGAGCATGGCGCCGCCCTGCGGTGAGGCCATGGCCGCGGTACGCTCGAGTTCTTCCTGGCGGCGGCCGGCGAGCACCACGGAATACCCGCCCGCCTGCAGCGCGAGGCTCACTGCCCGCCCGATTCCACTGCCCGCGCCGGTGACGAGCGCGATCTTACGGTCCATGGCTCCAATTGTGGCACAGGGGCGGGTTTGCCGAGGCGGTCCCGATCGAGCCGCCGCGCCTGGTTGATGTTAGTTGTGCAACCGCTCTCTGGTCACGGCTCAGTATGGGGACGGAGCGCTACCATCCGTCTTGCTGGATTCCGATTTCCATCCGTCGCACGCGAGCACCGGCAGTCGTGGATATTTCGCGTACCGCTCGTCGCTCTTCGAAAGTCCGCACCGCACGAATGTCGACCCGCGGTCCGAAACGATGGTCCGCGCGTGCCGGCAGGACGAGCAGAGGCCAGCGGGAATCGGTATCGGCATGGGTGTTTAGTTCGCCGTTGGCCAACGAAAACCTGGTTCGCGTTGAGCCGGGAAGTTGCGGAACACATCACGCCGCCCCTCATTCTGACTTCACGGACCCGAAGGCGGCCGCTCCTAACTTCTCACTTCCACTATCCGAAGGATATCAAGGGCGGAACCCTTGGTTCGCGGGCTGAAGCCTAATGCCACCAAGATGTGTCGATCCGCTTGGTAGGCTTCAGCCCGCCGGTCCAGGCGGCGCCCTTGGCTAGGGTGCACCGACCGGCACGGCCGGGTCCAGCCGCAGGATGATATAGGTCTCATCTTCCTTCAATACGTGAAGGCGCCCGGCGTATTCCGGCGAGTTCGAAAGGTACGCTTTCAGGATGAAGGATCTGCTGTCGAACACCATAAGTTCGCGCCGCTCCCCGCGCAGGAATTCGTCCAGCGGTTCGACGGCCACGGGAGAGTATGCGCCCAGGCGAAGCATGCCCTTCTGGTCCGTGTTGTTGCCGTGATAAACCAGGGCGCGCTGGGGATCCACGCCGAACACGATGCGATTCCGAATATCGTCGCAGTAGAGCGATAACTGCAGGGCCAGGTGCGGATCGCCGATGAGAAGGTGCGACTCGCGAAACTCGGGCGGCTCCAGAAGACCGGTAAGATCGGCGCATTGCAGGGAGACGTTGTCTCGCTCGAATTCGAAGCGCCGCACACAAAGCGCCGCGATGCAGGCGAAGGCGAGCAGCGTCGCGCATCCCACTCCAAAGCCCACGCGCCGGGACCCCTTCGCCGATCTTTCCAGCAGGTACGCCAGCAACAGGCCGTATCCCAGCGAGTACATGGAGAAATAACGCAGCACAAACATGCCGGAGATGGTCATCGCCATGAACATGGCGATAATGGGAATCGCCGAAAATCCCACCCAGCAGGCCAGGAATTCGTCCTCCAGCAGAGATTCTTCCTTCCTGCCGCGCCGCAGCAGCAGGTACACGACGAACACACCAGCCAGGACCGCCAGCGAGCCTCCGTACAGGGAATCCGCCAGCACGAACCAACGGGGACGATTCCACGCGCCGTCTTTGTAGATTGCAATCGCCTCGTGGATGAGACGCAGGTTCCACAGGTTGGGCACGGCGGCACAGACGCATCCCAGGATCGTCCAGAGATCCCATCGGCGCTTGCGCCACAAAGTCCAGGCCGCCGCCGCGCCGAACGGCGCCGCGATCGTGAAGCCGTAATAATGCGACGCCGCGGCGCCCAGCATGCCGGCCAGATAGCCGATTCTTCCGGCGCGCGGCCATCGATCGCGATACGTCCAGCCGAGCAGCGCCAGGGCCGCGCAGCCGATGACGAGTCCGTAGGGACGAGCCTCCATGACGAGGTCGTCGAGGAACAGAATCCAGGGCGTCAGCGCCACGCCGATGGCATAGCCCGGCGAGAACCACCGGCGCGCGATTACATAGAGAGCGAAGGCCGCGAACGTGAAGCCCAAAATGCCCGGCAGCCGCAGCCCCACTTCTTCGCCGCCGATAGAACGCGTCTGCGCGGTCAAAAAGAAAAAAAAGGGAGGCTGCAGATCGATGCCATTGTGCAGCGCCGCGACGATGCGCTGCCAAGACCCGAGCCGCGCGATCTGGCGCGTGAAGATCTCGTCATACCAGAAGGCGCGCGTTCGGGCGATGGCGCACGTTGCTGCGAACAGTATCAGGATGGCCAGCAGCAAAGCACCGGTCTCCAAGCGTTTCGCCCTCGCCGCGCGTGCGTGATCCATGGGAGCAATTATCGTAACACCAGCGGCCGGCGCGGGCCTGACTGACTGCTCAAGTCAGTGAATCGTCACTTGTGCCGGAGATACCGGACGGCCGAAACCAGCAGGGCGCCGAACGCGCCACTGAGCGCCAGCACCGCCGTGTGCCACAGCATCACATGAGGCGCTTCGAAGTTCTGGCAATGAAGCTCCAACATGCTGACACCGGCCAAACCGGACAGGGTACCGACCGCTACTCCGGCAGCCAGCGAATTTACCGCGAACCCGCGGTGGAGAATCCACCAGCTGACAATCGCGGTGGGAATGGCGTGCAGCAGGCCCGCCTTCAGACAGGCGACTCCTTGGGAAATGAAACGCTCGGACCGATAGTCTGTAAACAGCACCGCAAAAACCGCCGTCAGAGCCAGGCAGCCGGCGGCCAGCAACAGCCACGGGGCCACGCGATGCCGGCTTCCGGGCACCATTTCGGCCACCGAAACCGCGGCCGCGAAGCCGATGAGAGCCAGTAGAACCGGAAAGATGAGCGCGATTTCCACCACGCTCATGGCTTCCACGCCGTGCATCCCCAGGATGGCCGCGCCGGCCGACGCCACCGCTATACAAACCAGCACCAGGGCCGCAATCAGAACACCCGGGGAAGGCAGGGGACGGACCGGCCGCAAGGACGCGCCCAGCGAATTTGCGATGCTGCCGAGCAGAGCCGGATCCACTGCCGGGGGAGTGCCGGCCGCTCGATTGAGGATGTCGTCGATATCCCTGTCCCTCATGACGGTGCTCCCGTCCGCCCGCTCCGCATCCCCATCTCGCGCAGCCGCTCGCGCAATCGTTCATAGGCGCGATGCGCCTTTTGTTTGACGGATCCGACGCTCGAGGAAGTGGCCCGTGCCACTTCTTCGAGCGACATGCCCGCCACTTTCAGCATCGCAATCACTTCGCGCTGACTCTCCGGTAGGGTAGCAAGAATCGCTTCCAGGTCGGGAGTATTGGCGGCTTCGGCTGCGGCCGGCTGGGGGATGTCCGGATTGTCGTCCAGGCTCTGTTCGCGGGTTTCGGTGCGCTGGGCTTTTCGATAATGGTCCACGCGGATATGGCGGGCAATGGCATACAGCCAGGGGAGGACCGGTTGGCCGGGGCGGTAGGTGTGGCGCACCTCATGGATGCGGAGCCAGGTTTCCTGAAGCAGGTCGTCGGCATATCGCCGGCTGACAAACTGCACCAGGAAGAAGCGGTGCAGTTGCGGACTGAGCCGGTTGACAAGTGCCGTGGCGGCGCTGAAATCGCCCTCTTGATAGCGCGCCATGAGCGATTCGATGCCGATGTCCGGGTCCATGCGGAAAGGAGCGGTCATCCAATTATCGCCGATGGGCGAACGCTCGGCGGGACCGCCACGCGCGCGGCGGTCCCGAATGCCGCGTACCGAAAGCTAGTCGATGATTGCGGCTCCATTGATGGCTCCGGGGATCTTCACGGCGAACCGGAGCTTGAGTTCACCTTCGGAATCGATGTCGAATAGGGAAGCGTTGGAGACGACACCGTTGCCGCCGTCGATCACTCCCAGCAGGCTTCCATTTACCGCCAGGTCGGTAGGCGCTCCCGACAGAGTAGCTACTCCCGGCTTGTCGTAGAAAATGTTGGTGTCGCTCACCAGGTATCGCAGCAACTGGCTGCCTGGGCTATCCGACGCGTACAGGAACTGTCCCGAAAGGGCATTCCAGCATGGCGCGTGGACGATACTGCCGGCCGCATTCACGAACGGCGTGGGACCCACGGCAGTGGACACGATCTTACCGTTTACCACCAGCGTCTCCAGATCGGAATGCGCGATGGTGAGGTAGATGTTGGCTCCACGGCCGATCAAGCCGAACGGAGTGTTATTGTTGGGAGCCGGGGGCAGTGCTACGGGTGTGTTGGTCGCCCCCAATCCGGGCATGCCGTCGGTAGAGAGGGTGACCTCCGCAACCGACCCGGTCTTTTCGGTGTACGCCACGCCGCCATCGTAGGTGACGATCTGTGCCGCGCTCTTGTCGCCCAGCAGAAGCGGAATCTGGCCGTCCGCCTGCTGCACCACGGTATCGCCATAGACTGCGAACGATTGCGCGGTGGTGAGGCCGAGAACTACCAGGTGGCCGCTGCCGAACGCCACCGAGACCGGTTGCGAGGCGATGGGAATCATCTGGGTGGGCTGCATGGCCTCGCCGCGGCGGACGAAGATAGTGACGTTGCCCGAGCCGAAATTGATCACAGCCGCAATTCTGCCGTTGACGGCCACACCGCCGGCGTTGCCGCTGGCGCCCCCGTTTCCTCCGGTGGCAACATAGGTAGTTTGCTTGGTGCGGGTATTAATCACCGCCAGATAGTTGGTGGTGCCGTTGGTGGCGGTCAGGAATAGCGGGTCGGAAGCCGTCTGCGCTTCGGCCGTCGCGGCCGATGCCATAGCGGCGCAAATCACCGGCAACATGACCAGCTTATGGACGGTCAGGCTCCTCATTTGTAACATGCGTTTCTCCTTATAGGGCTGCGCCTGGCTACAGGAGCGCGAACAGGATCGCGCGCTGTATCTCAGCGGATCTGAACTACACAGCTCTATTCGCTGGACGCGAGGGAGAAGTTACGGCCGTCCGAAAATTCTTCATCCCGGTTTAAATCCTCTTCCGGGTCGTGGTACCCGCCTTCGATCTCGACAACGAGGTTCTGTCCTGGCAGGTAGAAGTCTACGATGCGGTAGCGAGGCTTGAAAAAGCCGTGCTGATAGGGAAGGCCGAGTGCAGCGAGGTGGGCACGGAACAAGGTCTCGGCGGGCGTCGCCTGTCTCCTCAATTGAGCGGCGCAGATCTCCCCCTGGCGTTTGCCCAACGGTATTCGCGAGTTCTTAACACTGCGGTAGTCATTCAGGGCATACCCGCCTTTGAGGGTACCTTGGGCTTGCCAGAATCGAGGAGTTTAGCATTACTATAATTGCGGATGACAGCCTCCCAGTTGTCGCTTACACTAAAAACCGATGGCATGGCCGTCGCAACCAGGGCTGACATCAAGGGGCTTCCCGGAGCATCAGTCTCTCAGCGCCTCATTGCAAACTGCCAGTGAGTGCCTCCTTCAAGGCTCACGATCCCCATTCGACTCATTGACGATTTTGGCGTCTTTACGAAAAAGTGATGATGGTACCTATTTTGATATGGGCCTAGCGGAGCGCATTGACAAAGACCTCCTTCAAAGAACTCTTGCAACGCTGCACACCGAAGTCTTCCATGACTGGCTCAAAACGTCATTGGACAGGCAGAAGAACGCGGTAGAGAAACATCTTCGCGGTGCCGACCTGGCCTCGGACGGATCTTCGGCCCATTCATTTGAACGATACATCCCAGCTTCAGCCGAATCGCCCGAGCGCCACCTGTTCGAAGCGGACCTAGCTATCATCCTAATGCTGCTAAGAGCACAGAACATCTACCGGAAGGCAGTTCAACCGCTTCGCGCCTCGCGGTTGCGCTCCGAACGATGAGGAGCTCTGTTACAAATCGGAAGCTAACACTGGGCGATATCGGAGATATGGTGGGAGTGACGCCAAACCACCTCGGGCGAGTATTTCGCGATCACACCGGTGTTACATTCCGCGAGTATTTGCTGGCAGCCCGGATGTTTATTGCCGCAGACCTCTTGAGGCATGCAAAGCCGATTAAAGACGTGGCCGCCGCGCTGGGCTATAGCCACTATTCTAATTTCTGTCGAGACTTCGGCAAAGTATATCTAAAACGGCCCGCGTCATACCGCCTTCTGGTTGGTGCCTGACACGTTACGCACCGCATCGCGTCGATCAATCAACCCGGTGGGCACGTCCAATTGCCACAGTCACGTGCGGTGGCCCACTGGGCGTCATTGATTTTGATAATGGATCGTTGATCTTGATAGTAAATATTTCTTGCCTGCAGTTCATTAGCGTGCTAGCCTCCACTTGGAGGCGATATGAGATTCCTCGTTAGAACATGGCTTCTCTCCGGCTTGGTCATCCTGGTTTTTGACGTACCATACCAAGGCGGTGGCATCTCCTGAGTGCGGCATGTGTGAAGGCTGGGGTTGTCTATATTACGGTGATATCACTTGTGAAAACGGCCAGTACATGT
>CAZARO010000101.1:0-7797 GCA_964487165.1 uncultured Solibacteraceae bacterium
GGACGCGGTTGGTTACGCCATCAAGAAAGCCGGCACCAGTTCCTTCATGATCCCCGAGACCTTCGATTTCATTGCCGAGCTTACGGCGCGGGCGCGCAGCCGAGGCATTGAAGTGTTGGTCGAGATCCACAGTCATTATCTGCGGCAAATCGAGATCGCCAGGAGGGTGGATCGTGTCTATGATTTCGCTTTGCCGCCGCTCATCCTGCATACGCTGTTTCGAAAGGACTGCGCCGCTCTCAAACGCTGGCTGGAGATCAGCCCGCGCAACGCGGTGACGGTGCTCGATACTCACGACGGCATCGGGGTGATCGATGTAGGCGCCGATTCGGCCGGACCGGAACCGCTGCCGGGCCTGCTGTCACCTACCGAAATCGATGAGCTCGTCGAGACTATTCACCGGCGGAGCGGCGGCCAGAGCAAGCAGGCCACCGGCGCCGCGGCGAGCAATCTGGACTTGTACCAGGTGAATTGCACGTTTTACGATGCGCTGGGCCGGTGCGACACCGAATACCTGATCGCCCGCGCCATCCAGTTTTTCGCGCCCGGTGTTCCGCAGCTATACTACATCGGCCTGTTGGCGGCGACGAACGACATGGACCTGCTGGCGCGGACTGGCGTGGGCCGGGACATCAACCGGCACTATTTCGGGCGCGGGGAAGTGGAATCGGCACTGCGCCAACCGGTAGTCCACGCCTTGATCGACCTGATCCGCTTTCGCAACCGACACCCCGCGTTTCAGGGAGAATTCCTAATCGAGCCGAGCGCAGCTTCCAGGCTGGTTATCCGCTGGGCCAACGGCAATAATTGGGCGCGGCTCGATGTGGACCTGGCAAGCATGGCGGCGATCGTCAGCCATACAGATTCAGGCCAAACAGTCTCATTTGCGATAGAGGTACCCCGGAAATGATCGATCAAGCGAGTGCGGCAGGCCGCCGGAATCTGACCGCCATACGATGGTTGACTTTCCTGATGTTCACCATGTTCGCCATGACCACCGACTCCGTGGGGGTAATCATCCCGGAGGTAATCAAGGAGTTCCGTCTCAGCATGACAGCGGCGGGCGCATTCCACTATGCCACCATGGCGTCGATCGCTGTGGCGGGAATCCTGTTCGGCTATTTCGCCGACCGCCTTGGGCGGAAGCCTACCATCATCCTCGGACTGCTACTCTTCGCAGTGAATTCGTACCTGTTTGCCGTAGGTTCGTCGTTCGCGTTCTTTTTGGTGCTGCTGGTGGTGTCGGGCTGCGCCATCGGAATCTTCAAGACAGGGGCGCTGGCTCTCATCGGTGATATCTGCACTTCCACCACGGAACACACGGCCACTATGAACACGGTGGAAGGGTTTTTCGGCGTGGGCGCGATTATCGGCCCCCTGGTCCTCGCCCGTCTGCTGGGGGCCGGCGTTTCGTGGAAATGGTTGTACGTGATTGCGGGCAACATCTGTGTCGTGCTGATTGTCACGGCTTCGCTGGTGCGGTATCCCCAAGGGAAGGCGTCCGTCGGCGAACCGATCGACCTGAGGCGGACGCTCCGCATGATGAAGAACCCCTATGCGCTGGCATTCTCGGCTGGCGCCTTTTTGTACGTTGCTGTGGAGTGCGCCGTCTACGTGTGGATGCCGACGCTGATCGCCGGCTATCGTGGATCGTGGATGTTTGCGGCCACGTATGCCATCTCCATCTTCTTCGTGCTGCGCGCCGCCGGGCGCTTTCTGGGAGGCTGGGTGTTGGCGCGTTATTCCTGGACGGTGGTGCTTCTGTTCATGAGCTTTGCTATCCTAGCCTGCTTTGCAGGCAGTGTGATTCGCGGAGTGGGAACGGCGATCTTTTTGCTGCCGCTCTCGGGACTGTTCATGTCGATGATTTATCCGACCATCAATTCGAAAGGGATTAGCTGCTTCCCAAAATCGCAACATGGCGCCGTGTCAGGGGTGATCCTTTTCTTTACTTGCGCGGCAGCAGCGCTCGGTCCACTGGCGATGGGCGCGGTGAGCGACCGGCTGGGACATCCACGGTACGGTTTCATTCTGGCTACTGGTTTTGCCGCTCTGCTCTTCGCCGGACTGCTGTTTAATGCTGTCGCCAATCCCGCTGCCGAAGTCTTGCGAGGCCGCGAAGCCAGCGACTACAAGGACCAAGAGGCCCTGACCTAGGGGGGACCGAACGATGCTCATTTTCGCCGCCAGCCTTGCCATCTTTGTGTATGGGATGGTGGCCTCCATGTTGGGGACCATCAACCCGGGCCTTGCGACCAAGTTCCAACTGGACAATCTCCAGACCAGCTATATCGCCCTGGCGCAAGGCATCGGCCTGGTGATCGCTTCCGTTTCGGTCGGTCCCCTGCTGGATCGCAAGGGCAAGAAGATCGGTCTTCTGCTCGGCCTGGGACTGGTGGCAATCGCCCTGTTCATCCTCGCCAACGCCACGGGGTACAGCACCATGGTCATCACCATGCTGATCCTGGGAATCGGCGGCGGCATCACCCTCACGGCGGCCAACGCCCTGGGCAGCGACGTGAGCGAATCCAAGCGCGCCATCGTCCTGAATCTGTTGAACGTCTTCGTGGGACTCGGCGGCCTGGCTACACCCTTTGTCGCCGGAAACTTGCTGTCGGGAGACGCTGTCCGCATCGCCTATGGCGCAGCCATCCTCACCTCCGTGACGTTTCTGATTCAGGTCATGACGAAAGTGCCCCCACCGGCGCCCGCGGCGGGCAAAACGGCGGGCTCGTCGGGCGTCTTCCGGCAGCCGTTGCTGTACATTCTCGCCCTCAGCGTGCTGCTTTACACTGCGTGTGAATTTGCGATGTGGAACTGGCTGCCGAAATACCTGATCGCCCAGGGCATTCCCGAAACCAGAGCCCTGAACATACTGTCTCTCGGTTTTGCGCTCGGGCTCCTTGTCGGCCGCGTGGCAGTGACGCCCATCCTGATGAAGATTCCTCCGCTCACGGTCACTATGGCATCCGCGGCGTTGATGGCCATCACCACCTATGCGATGCTCCAGGCTACGAGTGCCACGGCGGCTGGAGCCATCGTATTCTGCACGGGCCTGGTGATGGCGCCCGTTTTTCCCACCTCGATTGCGCTCGTTGGCAACTTGTTCAAACGGGGAACCGCGACCGCCATCGGCTTCACGATTACCTGCGGTTTCACGGGCCTGGTGGTCAGTTCGCCGATTATCGGATGGCTGGCTGGCGCCGATCCCAAAGGACTCGGAACCGGCCTGATGGTGCTGCCAGTGTGCTCGACGATTATGTTCGTCCTGTACCTGCTGCTGCGGGTTCGTATGGCCTCGCGGTAGGGACGCCGTCGCGTCTCCATCGGAAGCTGACAGGCTTAATCGGTCAAATCAACAATGCTGATGTGGCAATAATACGACAATAATTTGATCGACAAGTATTGACAGCTTTGTCCTGGGCGACATATACTCATGAAAAATCGGCGCGGTAGTCATGACACGCACCTCGACCTTGCATTCGTGGTCAAGGAACTGAGCACCAGGAGGAGCAATGCTCTACGGAAACAGGATCGGAACCGCTGTGGCGGTATCCATGGCCGCGGCCTGCGGTCTGCTCAGTGCGCAGAACCTGGCCAGTGCCGCCCAGGCGCCGGTTGCGGGCCGAGCCGGCGGGTTGGGCGCGTACCCACAGCGTCCCGCAGCCGATCCTGCGGTTCTGGAACGAGGAACGGGGCTTTACTCGGTCAATTGCGCTTTCTGCCACGGGGCTGACGCCCGCGGCGGAGAAGGAGGGCCGAACCTCCTCCGTTCCGAACTGGTGCTGAACGATCAGCGCGGCGAGGGAATTCTCCCCACAATCCAGAACGGCCGTCCCGAAGGCGGCATGCCCAAATTCAACTTCAGCGCGGCGCAGGTTTCGGACATTGCCACGTTTCTTCACAGCCTCCCGGTCGGGGGGCGAGACCGGTCGCGACAGACTCCCGTCAGCATCCTGACCGGTAACGCCACCGACGGCAAGGCGTACTTCGACGCGAAGTGTGCGCCCTGTCATTCGGTGACCGGCGACTTGAAGGGTTTCGCGTCCAAAATTCCGGACCCGATGACCCTGCAGCAGACGTGGATCATGCCTAATGGCGGCGGGCGTGGCGGGCGCGGAGCCGCGCCGGTGAAAGTCCCCCCAACGACGGTGAGCGTTACTCTCCCCTCCGGGCAAAAACTGGAAGGCCAACTGGTCCGCATCGACGATTTCATCGTCACACTGACCGATTCGCAGGGTACGATGAGGACGTTTCCCCGTAATGGCGACCAGCCGCCAGTGGCGGTTCACGATCCCCTGGAGCCGCACCTCCAGCTTCTCCCTGTCTACACGGACAAAGACATCCACGACTTGACAGCTTACCTGGTGACCCTAAAATGAAAACTTGTCACGCTACGTGTTCCTTGGCGATCGCGGTTCTCCTGGGCGCCAGCCTCCAGGGGCAGGCATTAAATCCCGAACTCTTGTCCAAACCCCTGTCAGACTCATGGCCGACATACTCGGGGGACTACTCCGGTAAGCGCTACAGCCTGCTCAAACAGATCGACCAGTCGAACATCAAACACCTGACCCTGGCATGGAGCACCAGAGTGACGGCAGGTCTGCCGAATTCTTCCGGGGCCGGCCGCGGAGGGTTTGGCGGGCCTGCCGCCGCGCCCACCATCATCGGCGGCGAAGGAACCGGCGAGTTAAACGAAGCAAGTGGCCGGTCGAACCGCATCGTAGGCGCTGTCCTCATGGTGGACGGCGTGCTTTATGCTTCGGCTCCCGATAATGCCTGGGCGATCAACGCCGCCGACGGCCAGCTGCTCTGGCATTATGTGTGGAAGACGAAAGGCGGCACGCACACCGGAAATCGCGGCCTGGGCATGTGGGGTAACTGGCTGTATCTGGAAACCCCCGACGATTACCTGGTCTGTCTCGACGCACGCACCGGCAAGGAACGCTGGCACAAGGTGATCGCAAGCCTGAACGAGCAGTATTTCTCAACTTCCGCGCCAATCGTAGTCGGGCGGCATATTCTGGTGGGCACGGGGAATGATCTGGATGCTCCCGAGTCCCTGCAATCCTTCGATCCGGAAACGGGAGACCTGCAGTGGAAGATCTACGCCACGCCCCAAAAGAAGGGCGATCCGGGGCTGGAAACATGGGCCAACCTGGACGCCTCCATCCACGGCGGAGGGCCCATGTGGATTCCGGGAGCCTACGATCCGGACACCAAACTGTACCTGGTCGGAAGCGGAAATCCGACGCCGGCTTACACGTCGCAGGGGCGGGGTGAGGGCGACAACCTGTATACCTGCGCCTTGATCGCCATAGATGTCGATACCGGAAAGATGGCCTGGTATTTCCAGTCGTCACCGCACGACACGCACGATTGGGATTCCACCCAGACCCCGGTTATTTTCGACGCGGAGTTCAACGGGCGCCAGAGGAAAATGGTTGCGCAGGCGACGCGGAACGGGTACTTCTTCGTGTTGGATCGGGTAACCGGAGAGCATCTGGTTACCGCGAAGTTTTCGCCCACCGTCAACTGGTCCAAGGGCCTCGACAGCCGTGGCCAACCGGTCCGCGACCCGAAGAAGGACTTCGATATCGCCGGTGCGCTGGTCTCTCCAACCAATGCGGGAGCGACCAATTGGATGCCGCCGGCATACAGTCCGGATACCGGTCTCTTCTACCTCACCTCCGAGGATAGCTATGCGATGTACTACCTGACGGAAACAGATCCCCGAGGAGCCATGGGACTGGGAGGCAAGGACGAGCGGGGCGTGGGCCTGTTAGGAACTTTTCTGACGGCGATGGACTACAAGACTGGCAAAATAGCGTGGCGCCATCGGTATCCCGGAGCCGGCTCATGGGGCGGCACCAATGTCGGCCATGGACTGCTGACCACCGCGGGTAAGTTGCTTTTTGGCGGCGACCCCTCAGGCAACTTTGTGGCGTACGACCCCACAAACGGCAATCCTCTGTGGCATACGCATATCGGCGAGGTTTCGAACTCCCCGGAAACTTATCTCTCGAACGGAAAGCAATATGTGTTGATCGCCGCGGTAGATATGTTGTACGCGTTCACACTTTATGAGTAAGCTGAACTCGCTTCGGGATTGTACGAGCTGGCAGCGCCGGATTATGCGGCCTGCGACTGGAGGCAAACCGTGAGGCAGGCAATCTTGCCTGCAGGCGGGTTTCCAGCCCACCGGGCGGCCTGAAAGGACGCCTGCAGCCAGGATTGGATGCCCCACGACGATCTCGTTAAAGGGACCTCAGTACTTGGCTGGATGTAGACAGGATGTGACATGCGGAATCGACTCCGAATACTTTGCCTCGCCATCGCGCTGTTCCCATCGGCCGGTCTGACGCAAAGGCGAAACAACTCTGTCGAGGAGCACTGGGTTTCTACCTGGGCGGCCGCGCAGCAATTAGTGAGGCCGACACCAGGCGCCGGGCGCGGCGCCACCCAGCCCCCAGGGCGTTCCCCGGCGGCCGGTCCGAATCAGCCGCAGGGTGAGCTGCCCGCGCGGCAGGAGAGACCGCGCGGTCCGCAGTCGAATATTCCCGCCACTTTAAACGATCAGACGATTCGCATGGTGGTTCACACTAGCATCGGCGGACATCGTCTTCGGGTACAGATTTCCAATGCCATCGGCGCGGCCGAACTGACGATCGGTGCCGCCCATATCGCCGTGCGAGCCAAAGAATCGGAGATCGTTGCGGGAACCGATCGTGTGCTTACGTTCAGTGGAAGACGAGAGTGCGCGGTCGAACCCGGAGTCCTGATGTTCAGCGATCCGGTGGACCTCGATGTGCCGGCGGAGTCCGACCTGGCCGTATCCTTATATCTCCCCAACGATACGGGGCCGCCGGCAAGCCACGTGGTGGCCTTACACACCAGTTATATTTCCAAGGGCGATACTACCGGCCAGCCGGTAATGCCGGAGCCCGGCATGACCTACGCGTATTTGTGGCTCTCAGGCGTGGATGTCGTCGCGCCGGCGAACGCCTTCGCAATTGTCGCTTACGGAGACTCGATCACGGACGGTTATGCGACCACACGCGACGCGGACCGAGCGTGGCCCACCCTCCTGGCCAAGAGATTGATCGCCAGCAAGGCAGCGGCAGAGGCTGCCGTAATTAACCTGGGCATTTCGGGCAATCAGGTCTTGCGCGACGGCGCCGGCCAGAGTGCGCTCGCCCGGTTCGATCGCGATGTGCTGAGCCATCCCGGAGTGAAATGGATGATCGTGCTGGAAGGGATCAACGACATTAACATCCGCGGCCGCAATCCCGGTCCTAACGCGCTCACCAGTGACGAACTGATTGCCGGCTACCGGCAACTCATCGCGCGCGCGCACAGTCAGGGTATCAAAGTGATGGGCGCGACGATCATGCCCGAGGAAGGCGTACCAACGGCATCCGAAAGGGGCGAGGAGATCCGGACTTCGGTGAATAAATGGATCCGAACGAGCCGCGCCTTCGATGCGCTGGTGGATTTCGACGCGGTGGTTCGCGATCCGGAGCACCCGGTCAAAATCCGGAGCGACTTCGATCCCGGCGATCACATTCACCCGAACGACACTGGAAATCAGGCCATGGCGGACGCTTTCGACCTGGCCGTCTTCAGAAAGTGAACCGAGGTACAACACCATGATCATCTCTCGAATCGACCTGGCGTTACTGACAGCCGCGGCCGTCTTATGTTCCAGTCTCGGGGATGCCCAAACTGCGCCGCCGAGAGGGACGCGGGGGGGCCGGGGGCGAGGTGGAGGTACGCCGGTGGACGCGCTGGTATCGC
>CAZARO010000101.1:7807-10111 GCA_964487165.1 uncultured Solibacteraceae bacterium
TATCGCCCGATGTGCATCCTGACCGAACTGTAACGCTGCGATTTCGCGCGCCTGAGGCAACTCAAGTGCAGCTCGTCGGCGAAATCACGCAAGGCAAGGGGCCGCAGAACATGACCAAAGACGAGTCCGGAATATGGACTGTCACCATCGGTCCCCTTCCCCCCGAAATATGGGTTTACAACTTTCGGGTCCAGGGAGTGGACGTTCCCGACCCATGCAATCCGGCCGTGAAGCCGACGCCGCCCGGCCTCACGATGTCCAGCTTTGTGGAAGTGCCGGGGGATACGCCTGCCTTCTACGACTCGCGTTCCGTTCCGCACGGGGACGTGCGCATGGTGATGTATGAATCGAAGACCATGGGCGTCACCCGCTGGGTCTGGATCTACACACCGCCGAACTATGACAGGAGCAACACTAAGTATCCGGTTTTGTATTTACTGCATGGCAATGGCGAAGCGCAGAATGGCTGGGTGATGAACGGCCGCGCGAACATCATCCTGGATAACCTGATCGCCGACCGCAAAGCTCCGCCGATGATCGCCGTAATGCCGCAAGGCCACGCCCTGCAGGGAGCCAACGTGGGTCCGTTGGTGCGAATCCAGGGTGAGACCGGCATGTTTTCACCGCGCTTTCCCAAGGAATTATTGGAAGAAGTAATTCCGATGATCGAGCGGGACTACCGGGTCATCGCCGATGCCGACCATCGCGCCATCGCTGGATTGTCCATGGGCGGCGGCCAAGCGTTGTCGATCGGAATGGCCCACCCCGAACTGTTCCATTATGTGTTGGGCTTCAGCGCGGCGGTGGGCGGCCAGTTTCTGAATATCGATGAAGTGTTGAAGCCCATGATTGCCAATCCCCCGGCGGTGAATGCGAAATTGAAGCTGCTTTGGATTTCCTGGGGAAAGCAGGATTTCCTGCGCGCGGCAGATCAGGAATTGGCCAAGACGCTCACCGACGCCGGTATCAAAATCACATCCCAGGAGAGGGAAGGTGCCCACGTCTGGAGCGTGTGGCGCAACAACCTGAACGATGCGGCTCCTTTACTGTTCACCGCTGCCCGGCACTGAGCGGGAGAATCTACGAGTTCGAATGGAACCAAGATCTTTTTCGGCTACACGGCGAAACGGATCAACAGGTCGTCCTGCCGGCGCCGGGTCACCGGCCCCGGCATGACCATTAGTACTCCGCGCATTCTGAAATCACGAAGGAAGGAAGAGCGATGAAATCCATCGAAGTATCAGGCATACTGGTTTGCTTCCTGTACTTGGGGCAAGCCTTGATACCAGCGAGCTCGGCGCAGGCGCCGGCAAAGGCTGCGGGGTCTGATCCTATCGTCTCGATCGGCACCGGCCAGCTTGACGGCGGCCTGACGGCCGATGGTGTGGCGGTCTTCAAAAACATCCCGTTTGCACAACCGCCGGTCGGCAACCTGCGCTGGCGGGAGCCGCTTCCGGCGAAAGCCTGGACCGGGGTCCGTGATGCGACTGCTTTTGGGCCGATGTGCAATCAAAGCGGCAACAAGCAACTGCCGCATAGCGAAGACTGCCTGCAACTGAACGTGTGGACGCCGAAGTGGCCCATGACATCGCGGGTACCCGTCATGGTCTGGGTCCACGGTGGAGGAAACACCGCCGGATCGGGAGTGGAACCGCTGTTCAACGGTGAAGTACTCGCCCACCACGGTGTGGTGTTGGTTACTGTCAATTACCGGCTCGGCATCTTTGGCTTCTTCGCGCATCCAGGGCTCACCAAAGAGTCTCCCCATCACGCCTCCGGAAACTACGGGCTGGCCGACCAGATTCAGGCCTTGCACTGGGTGCAGGAAAACATCGCCAAGTTCGGCGGCAACCCCGCGAATGTCACGATCTTCGGCGAATCGGCAGGAGCTGGCGATGTGAACGCGCTGATGGCCTCGCCCCTGACCAAAGGGTTATTCGTGAGGGTGATAGCGCAGAGCGGCCCGATAGGCACTCAGCCGTCCCTGGCCGAATCGGAAAAGAGAGGCGTAGACTTCGCCGCCAACGTGGGTTTCACCGGTGAGGAGGCGCTGGCGAAACTGCGCGCGCTTTCCGACGCGGACTTGATGCAGAAGGCTGGACAAGGAGGGCCGGGACCAGCACCGGGACGGGGATCGGGACCAGCACCGGGACCGGGAATGGGCATGGGAATTAACGTAGACGGGTGGGTGCTTACAGAGCCGGCCCAGAAAGTCTATGCCGAAGGCCGCGAGCAAAAGGTAGCGTTGCTGCACGGCAATAATTCTCAGGAGATGCAGCCGCGAGGCGAGCCTGGCGGTATCCG
>CAZARO010000102.1:0-9805 GCA_964487165.1 uncultured Solibacteraceae bacterium
GAATGAAATCTGGCATCAGAATTTCGACCCTTTAGGCAACCCGGTGCTGTCCACCATCGCGGCTGCCATCCCGGTCTGCACGCTGTTTTACTTCCTCGCGGTGCGCCGCACGGCCGCCTGGCTGTCGGCGGTTTATTCTTTCGCCATCGGGATCGCGATCGCTCTGGGCGTCTTCCACATGCCGGTCCACATGGCCGCAGGCGCGGTTGCCGATGGCCTGGTGTACGGCTGGCTGCGCATCGCCTGGATCCTGGTGGCGGCGGTTTTCATTTACGACGTTTCGGTGGAAACCAAACAATTCGAGATCATCAAGCAATCGATCGGCGGGATCTCGGCCGACCGGCGCCTGCAGGTGCTGCTCATCGCCTTCGCGTTCGGCGCTCTGCTGGAAGGTGCGGGCGGCGGCGGCGCACCGGTGGCCGTAACCGGCGCCATGCTGATCGGCCTGGGCTTCCCTCCCCTGCAAACCGCGCTGCTGTGCCTGGTGGCCAACTCGGCGCCGGTGGCTTTCGGCGGGCTCGGAAATCCGGTGCGCACGTTGGTGGCGGTGACCGGGTTGCCCGAGGCCGATTTCAGCGCCATGATCGGGCGCATTCTGGGAATCGTTATCCTGATCCTGCCCTTCTGGCTGGTTCGCATCCTTTGTACGGCTCGCGAGACGTTGAAGATCTGGCCCGGCCTGGCAGTGGCCGCGGTGACTTCCGCCGGCATCCAGTTCCTTTGGTCGAATTACATGGATGCCTCGCTGGTGAACATCATGTCTGGGCTCGGTACGCTTCTGGTGCTGGCCGTTTTCTTCGGCAAGGTATGGCATCCGAAAGAGAACTGGCGCTATGCCGGAGAGGCGGCGGCGCCCGTGCCGCTGGCCGCCGATAAGCTCAGTTTTGGACGCGTGTTACGGGCCTGGTCGCCGTTTCTGATTGTGAGCGCGCTGGTGGTGTTGTGGGGCGCTCCGCCGGTGGCCAGAGTGTTGGAGCGCACGTCCTGGAAGCCGCCGGTGCCCGGTCTCCACCTGCTGGTGATGCGCATGCCTCCGGTGACGGCCAAACCGTTTGCGGAACCGGCGCTGTTCGATTTCTCGTGGATCGCGACACCCGGAACGGCGGCGTTCCTGGCGGGCCTGATCAGCGGGCCCTTATTGGGGCTCTCACTCAAGAAGACGCTGGAAGTTTTCGTGCGCTGCTGCTGGCGCATCCGCCTGAGCGTGGCGGCCATCCTGTGCATGCTGGGGCTGGGGTATCTGACGCGTTACTGCGGCATGGACGCCACGCTCGGCATGGCGATGTCGCATACCGGTGTGCTGTTTCCATTTTTCGGCACGCTGATCGGGTGGATCGGCGTGGCGCTCAGCGGGACGGACGCCGGATCGAACGCGCTGTTCGGGAGTTTCCAGGCGATCACGGCGAATCGCCTGGGTCTCAGCCCCATCCTGATGGGAGCGGCCAACAGCGCGGGAGGAGTGATGGGCAAAATGATCGCCGCTCAATCGCTGGTGATTGCCGCCACCGTGACCGGGCAGGATGGGCAGGAGGGCACCATTTTCCGCGCCGTTCTGAAACATAGTCTCGGACTGGCCGTGCTGGTGGGGCTGATCGTGCTGCTCTTTGCTTATGTCTTTCCGGGCGCCGTGCCCAGCGGTCATCATTATTGGTAAGGAAACAGAGGAGAGTATATGCATCGAAAAATCAACGGAGCCATCTGCATGACGCTGGCGCTGGCAGGCCTGCTTGTGCCGCCGGCGAAGGCCCAGTTATGGTCCTGGACCAAAGAGCAGATGCTGCAGTACACCAAGGCGTGGACGGGCGACCGTTTTCCGGACGGGCGGCCGAAGGTCCCGGATCAATGGCTGGAGCGGGCCAAGGATACGTCCGCGGAAGAGATCGCCATTCCCAACGGCGGCCGCGGCGGCGGCAGCAGCGGGGGCATGTACAGTCAGTACGAAGGCGATTTCCGCGTGCTCCATCCCGATATCAAAATGGCCGGGCGCGCATTCACGGTAATGTTCATGCCCAACCGGCCGGATCTCGACTCGATCATTACCGCGAGTCTGCGCGCCCGCGGCATCCCCACATTGAACAACCAGTACGTGATCGACATGCTGCAGCCCGGCGACGTCCTGGTGGTGGACCTCTACGGCAAGCATGAAGGCGGCACCATTGTCGGCGACAATCTTTTCTACTACATCATGAAGGCCACTCATGGCGGCGGCCTGGTGGTGGACGGCTCATTCCGCGACCTGGACGGCATTCAGGATATGCGCATGCCCTGCTACTACCGGTATGCGCATCCCAGCGCGCTCACTCCGCAAACTACCACCGTGGCGGGCGTCAACGTTCCCATTCGGATCGGCAACGTGACGGTGATGCCGGGCGACCTGGTAGCGGGCGATAAAGAGGGCGTGTCGTTCATTCCGCCGTCGATGGCGGAGAGCATCCTGGACCGCGCCGACACACTCCACATCCACGACGAGTGGACACGCAAGAAATTCGACGAAGGCAAATACAAGTCGAGTGAGATTTATAGCTCGCCCAAGGACCCGGCGCTGTTGAAGGAATATCAGGAGTACTTAGCCAAGCGCCTGGCGGAACTCAAGGCCGGCAGGCAGAAGTAAACGGAGCCCCTCCGGGTATATCCTTGTACGGGGGGACTACGGGATGAAGACCGTGTGCGCGGTACTGCTGGCCGCTGTTGCCCTGGCCCAGACGCCTTCTGAAAAGAAGCCGGCGGCGGTGGAGGGAAAAGTTGTCAACTCGCTTACCGGCGAGCCAGTCCGGAAAGCCGATTTAACCTTGACTACCAGCCTGATGCCGGACGGCGTCGACAGCATCGGCTGGGACATTTCGGCGTTTGGCGGCGACGTGCCCGCCGCGGACGCGTTGCCCACTCCTAAAGCCAAGGAGCCCAAAAAGACCTTCACGGCTACGTCCGACGCCTCCGGTAAGTTCCGGATCGAGGGCGTCGATCCGGGTGATTATTTCTTTAAGGTGGCACACGCCGGCTTCGTGGGCCAGACTTACAAACCTATGGGTGCGAACGCTGCCGGCGGGCTGCTGCATCTAACATCCAGCCAGGAACTCCATGACGTGGAGGTCCGCCTGACTCCGCAAGGCGCTGTCTCCGGAAAAGTGGTGGATGAGGACGGCGACCCTATGGCAGATGCCATGGTTACCGCTTCGAAATACACTTATGCCACCGGACATCGAACGCTGATACCGGCCGATACGGCGCAAACCAACGACCGGGGTGAATTCCGCCTCGCGAAGCTTTCTCCCGGCCGCTACTATATCGTGGCCGAGAGAATGGCCATCAACCTCATGGGCAGCACACCTCCTCCGCCCAAGGATGGCTTACCCGAGACCGGTTACGTGTCCACTTACTTTCCGCGCAATACCGACGTGCAGGAGGCGGAATCCATCGAGGTCAAAGCGGGGGCCGATATTCCAGGCTTCACCATTCACATGCAGAAGTCGCGGGTGGTGCGGGTGAAAGGCAACCTCATCGGCGCAGACGGAAAACCGCTCAAGCAGGCCCAGGTAGTGCTGATGTCCGGCGCCCGTCCCGGCTCCATGCGCATGGCTTCAGTGAACGACCCGGACGGTAAGTTCGAAGTGGCCGATGTGGCGCCGGGAACTTACACGGCCATGACCGTGCAACTTAGCGGATCCTCACCCTCCATGACCATGCAGACGCTGATTGTGGGGGACGAAAACCTGTCGGACGTCAAAATCGGGACGGTGGCGGAAGGGACGTTGCAAGGCAGAGTTACGGTGGCGGGCGACGGGAAGGTGGCGCTCAAGGGAGTGGCGATCATGCTGGAAGGCGACGAAATGGGGCCCACGATGCCCTCCAGCGGCCGGGTGGACGAGTCCGGGGCATTCGTTCTGAAGAAGGTTGCCTCTACGAAGTACCGAGTGAGCGTGTCGAATCTGCCGGCGGGCTCTTATCTGAAGTCGGTGCTCTGGAACGGCCGCGAAAAATTAGGCGAGGTGCTCGATTTCTCGGCGGGCGTCGGGGGCGATCTGCAGGTGATACTCGGCACCGACGGCGGCGCTTTCGACGCCAAGGTCACGCGCGATGAGAAACCCGTGAGCGACGCCACCGTAGTGCTTCTTCCGGAGGATGCCGGCCGGCGAACGCGTGAGACCACCCGTTCCGCATCCACGGACGGCGCGGGACACGCGGCTTTCAAAGACGTCCCGCCCGGCAACTACCTGGCGTTCGCGTGGGAAAACGTGGAGGAGGGAGATTGGTTCGACCCGGCATTCGTGAAAGCTGCCGCTAACGATGCCACCCGGGTCACCATCGGGCCGAAGGAGAATCAGCACGCAGATCTAAGAGCGATCCCGGCGAAATGATCTTGCGGACGCTGGGCAATCTGTGTGCCGGTCTGGCGGTGCTGCTCTACGCGATCCCACTGCCCCTGATGCTGGTCGAACCCCCGAGCCATGACGGGGGGCAAAGCGAAGGGTGGGGCCTGATCCTCACGCTGATCCCGCTGTGGTTTTGCCTGGCCGCGGCACTTTGTGCGAACACCTCCAATGGCGGCCTGGACTGGCTGTTAATCCCCAGGTGGCCGCAATACGCGCTGGCGGCGGCTAGGTGTCTGGCAATGGCGGTAGTTACCGGGCTGAGCGGTCTTCTGCGCCACGAAACGGCCGACCAGATCCCCTGGGCCGTCCGCCAACTGGTCCCATTCGCCTGGGCGATGTGGATCTTCCCGCCGGTGATCGCGATCTTTTGCTTCCTCACCATCAACTCGGGGCGCGGCGCGGATGTGGCGCGGCTGGTTCTCCGCGCACCGGTGGCGCTGGTGGGCGGCATGTCGTTGCTGGCGTCCTTCGGGATGCTGGCCCAGTGGTTCATATCCAGCCAGCAAAAGCAGGCGGCGCGCGTAGACGCCATCGTTTCCGAAAATACCGAACGCACCCAACGTCAAATGGAAGACTTGCGAGGGTACGACGCGAACACGCAATTAAGCTTCGTGCTGGGGTATACCAACCGGTTCAAAGACGCCAAGCTGCGCGAACTGGCGCTGCAGAAAATCCGCGCCGTTCCCGACCTGGAAGAGCAACTGATCGCCGGACTGCGCAGCCCATGGTTCGAGACGGTGCTGATTTTCCTTGAAGACGCCGACCCTCCGGACAGCAAGGCTCTCGCCGAACCGGCACGCGATGCTTTCCTGCTGCAGGCGGAACGGGTTCGCACGACGCTGCGGGAACCCGGCACCCTATACCCGGATTCCTTCGATTTTCAAGCCCGGCTGGTGCTGAGCGTGGCGGACAAGTTTCGCCCGTTCGGTGTGGACTACTCTCCGGCGATACGCAATTTTCGCAGCGCCCTGGATGAGCCGTACGACCCGAAAATCAAATTCAATTGCGCGCTGGTGCTGGATGACTGGCTGGCGCGCGACGCGAGACACCGCAAATGAACGGCGGCCGATTAGCCGAAGTTAGCCGCCCAAAGTTAGCCGCCAGGGCGGTCGACTAACTCGGGACGGCAATGGTAGAATGAGCAACGTTGAAATAACCCGGTATTATCGCCTATCGGCCTCTGGAATGAAGGAAATGACCGATTTTCGTCGACGGTTTGCGGCTGCCGTGGTTATGGCGTTATCCGCTGGTTTGGCCGGTGCGCAGGTTGGCACGATCACCGGTCCGCCGAATTCCAACTTGGCCTGCTTCGCCAGCGCCCCGAATCCGAGGCAACTCCGGCAGGAGGGCTATACTGAATTGCTCGGCGACGTCCTGATTACCTGCACCGGCGGTTCAATTTCAACGGTGGGCACGGCGATTCCCACCACCGACATTGTTGTCTATTTGAAATCGCCCCACCTAAACGTCACCAGCAGGGTAATCGGCTCCACGAATACTTCCCCAGCCGTTTCCGAAGCCCTTTTGATTATCGACGATGCGGGATCCAATCTCTTCACCACGGGCGCGACCGGCGGGTACGGACCGCAAGCGCCGCAGTTGCTTTGCACCACCGCGCAGCAGGAGAGTCT
Source organism: uncultured Solibacteraceae bacterium (assembly GCA_964487165.1). Lineage (GTDB taxonomy): Bacteria > Acidobacteriota > Terriglobia > Bryobacterales > Bryobacteraceae > PALSA-129. The sequence continues at coordinate 6,002 of CAZARO010000102.1, forward strand.
CTCCTGCCCTGCAAACGTTGGTACCGACACGAGCGGAAACTACCAGGTAGCGGTGCAGCCCGGCACCTCTACTCCGGCCCAGAATGTGTACCAGGGCGCGATCGGGGACTTCGGTCCGGATTCCGTCACGTTCTATAATGTCCCAGTCTTGCCGCCGGCCTACCAGGGCGTCTCCCGGACGTTTCGCATTACCAACATTCGCGTTCCCACCGGCGCGGAGGGGTTGATTAATGAGGAGCAGGTGGCCGTGTCTCCCGCCCCATCGGATACCACCAAGATGCCCCTTGAGGAGACGCCGGTTTTCCCCGGGGCAGTCAATAACCCGATGACGGCTAACGTAAACGTGGGGCCGGCCGGGGGTCACAACCCGTTCGCGATATGCGTGCCGCCGGCGGGCGCCGCGCTCGCCGCCCAAGTTACCTTTACGGAAGGGTTTGCGACCATGTTCAAGACGCGCGTGGCACCCCTGACCAATAGCGCGTGGGCGTCGACGGTTCCGAATACCGGAACGCCCGGACAGAACATACCGGGCAGCTTGTACGGCTTGTTCGGCCCGAATTCCGAGTCGGGATTCATTCTGCCAGCCGCCAACGCCGTCATTTCGGGCGTCACCTATACCGCGGGGCTGGCCGACTTCGGAACCCGCCTAAAGGCCGTTTTCACGAACATTCCGGCGGGACTGACGTTATACGTCTCCACCACCAACGCCGGCGCCTCCGGAGTACCGGGTGGGACCGGCACGGCTCCTTATGCCGTCCTGGTGGCCACCAGCCAGAGCAACGAAGCCAATAACGATGGCGCGGCGCTGACGCCGTTGAATTCGGGAACGGTGACGGGCAGCGACGGCCTCACAGCGTACCCGCTGATACCGAACGGTACCGGCACCGCTGCCGCCATCTGGGAAGTGGTGAACGCCAACGTGGCGGACTTCGACAGCTTGACCTTCAGCGTTTATATCGCATACAGCGGGACACCGCAGGTTACCGGGCTATCCGGACAGCCTGTCAACAACGTCGCTCTCAGTTTCGCGCCGGAACCGGGCGGAGGGACGTTTTCGCAGAGCAATGGAGATACCCCGCAATCCAGCCCGGTACCGCGATTCCTGGTGCCAACGACGCAGCAAGGCTCGTGGGTGACAATCAATTCGTGTACGCTGAACGTCAGCACTGCCACGCTGCCGTTTTTCTTCACGATCGCGGGGACAACTCCGCCGAGCCAGACGGTATCGCTCACGACCAGCCCCAGCAACGCTACCGTGAGCGTGTCGCCGCAAGTAACTGCGCCTTCTGGGGGGACTTGGCTCCTGGCTTCTTATAGTAACGGCATCGTGACTGTTTCGGTGAACCCCTCGGGGCTGGCAGCATCGGGAGCGGCGTACACCGGCAATGTACTGGTCGGTATCGCTGGAGTTGCTCCAGTCGCCGTGCCGGTGACTCTGACGGTGTATTCGCAGGGTACGTCGAATAGCTGCGACGTCAACGGGAGCGGAACTGTGAATGTGGCCGATGTGCAGTTGGAAATCAATGAAGCGCTGGGTAGGGCTGCTGCGGCTAACGACTTGAACGCTGACCGAATCGTCGATGTGACGGACGTCCAGATCGTGATTAATGCTGCACTTGGGTTAGGCTGTAGCGCGAATTAGAGGCGTTGCTTGGGTGGGCCGGAGTTATCCTTCTTCAATAGCGGAAGCGCCAGAGTGGTGCGCGCCATCGATTAGACGGTTCGTCCGGCAAGTTGAGGGATTGAGCGTTTCTGCACAGAGTGACCGGCAGAAAACGCATATTTGAGTAAATCCTGCACCGCGAATACAGACAAATCCTAAGAATAGGGCACTTAGCTAACGGAAGTCCGAGTGCTCTAGAGTTCATGCTATCAGGCGTTCCCCTTTGGGCAGGTGCGATGACTGCCGGCGGGAACTTTGTGCCAGGTGGGGCAATTTGCCACCAACCGCGAGATTTGTGAGTTAAGCGCTAGAGAGTTGCAACCTTGCTTGTAAGGTTGCATGATCGCGCCGAGAAGAGGGCGTGTCGGCGGCAGTGCCACCTAACGGACGATGGAGTCGCCGCTGGCTGCGACATTAAAGCTTGAGGCTATGCCCGTCATCCGTCCTGGCGGCGACGCGCGATTTTGATTTTGTGATTCATGAATGAGGACAGGTTCGATCCGGCCTAAGAAATTTTCCGTGGATGGAGAAAAATCCCGAAAGGGCGAAGGTCTGACGCGGCGCGTCAGGTCCGCCCCCAAATGCCGCATAGTACTAGTACTACCCGTGGAAATCATGCTCGTTTTCCCTTCGTCAGCGGTACCCAGCACTAGTAATATTCCCTCCGCAATAGCCAATTAAACTGTTGATAAAAAGATATTTAAATAAATGGATATTCGAAGGTTAAACTCTTGAACCTAACCATTTACATCTATTAATAGTACCGTTAGTACCCGTAACATGATGGTGCATGTCAGTCCTATCGGAAACCCTCTCAAAGTGCCAGATTGTCCCCATTTTGGCAGTTCTGTTGTTGGGCCCTTGTGCCTACGGTCAGGCCCCATCGTTAAGTTTGGCCTCCGGATCAGCCGTCCAGGGCAGCTCGATTCCGCTGAATCTCTCGTTAAGTGCCGCGACCAACGCGCCGGCAGCGCTGCAGTGGACACTCACGTATTCGCCCACTGCTATCACTTCCCTCACCGCGGCCCCTGGCACGGCCCTGACGGCTGCTGGGGATACGCTCAGTTGCAACCCCGGCGTCGGAACCTTGGTCTGTCTAGCATCCGGAACGAACGCTAGCGCTATCGGCAGTGGCGTGGTCGCGGTAGTCACGGCTACCCTTTCCCCTACCAGCACCGCCTCTCCGGATTCGCTACCCATCAGCAATGTGTTCGGGTCGTTACCCAACGGAACGGATGCGGACATGACGGGAACAGGGGGGACGGTCGGCGTTCTCCTGCCGAAGCCGGCGATCACCAGCAGCAGCACGGCCAGTGGCAAAGCGGGAAGCGCCTTCTCGTATCAGATCACGGCCACGAATACGCCCTCCAGTTACGGGGCCACGGGATTGCCGGCGGGGTTGACGGTCAACAGCACTACGGGGTTGATCTCGGGGACTCCCACGGCGGCGGCAACCTCGACGGTGACGGTGAGCGCCACCAACAGCGGGGGGACGGGCAGCGCCACCCTGACGCTGACGGTGAACGCGGCGACGCTACAGTCCATCGCAGTAACGCCGGCAAATCAATCGATTGCAAAGGGTATGACGCAGCAGTTCACTGCTACCGGGACCTTTAGCGACAGCAGCACGCAGAATCTCACGTCGTCCGTGACGTGGGGGTCGGGAACGACGGCGACGGCAAGTATCGGTACCGGGGGATTGGCGACGGGCGTGGCGGCGGGGACCAGCACCATCAGCGCGACCTCAGGGTCGGTCGTTGGCTCGACGTTGCTCACGGTGACGGCGCCGACGCTGCAGTCCATCGCAGTGACGCCGGCAAATCCATCGATTGCTAAGGGTATGACGCAGCAGTTCACGGCGACGGGAACCTACAGTGACAGCAGCACGCAGAATCTTACGGCCTCGGCGACGTGGGCCTCAGGGACGACGGCCACCATTACCGTCGGAGGCCTGGCGACCGGCGTGGCGGCGGGGACCAGCACTATCAGTGCGACCTCGGGTTCAATCGTGGGATCGACGGTACTGACGGTGACGGCGGCGACGCTGCAATCCATCGCAGTGACGCCGGCAAGTCCATCGATTGCCAAGGGTATGACGCAGCAGTTCACGGCGACGGGAACCTACAGTGACAGCAGCACGC
>CAZARO010000102.1:9905-10070 GCA_964487165.1 uncultured Solibacteraceae bacterium
CAATCGTGGGATCGACGGTACTGACGGTGACGGCGGCGACGCTGCAATCCATCGCGGTAACGCCGGCAAGTTCGTCAATTGCCAAGGGATCGACGCAGCAGTTCACTGCGACCGGGACCTTTAGCGACAGCAGCACGCAGAATCTCACGTCGTCCGTGACGTGGG
>CAZARO010000103.1:0-10063 GCA_964487165.1 uncultured Solibacteraceae bacterium
CTTGCCGACGCAACGGGAACAAAATTCTCGTTGGCGCCCATATAACGGGAACTAAGTACTCCATTTCATAAGTTCGCCAACGTATTCTGCTGCCACCGCTCCCTTATAGTCGCGGCTCTGAACGAGGCTGCATGCAGAGCCGCGACCGTAAGGGAGCGGTTGCAGAGATCGGCGCCCATCCAACGGGCCCAGTCCCACGCCACCGTCGCGGCGTATCGCAGGCGATGCTAACACCGCCTGCGGGGACGCGGCGCGCTGCTGGCGCCGCGCCCTGGAGTTTGGCCATTTGCTCCCTGACTAGCGGCCTGAATGAAGACCCACCATGTTGCTGACGCTAACGCCGGGGAGCCCAGCCCACCGTGAAGGTCACCATGACGCTGCGTCCGGGCAGCAAATTCAGCAGATCGTTCGGACTCTCGACGTAATGTGCGGCCAGGGTCGGGGCAATACCGGGCGTGATGCCCACAATGTTGTGGCTATTGGCAAGATTGTTGACCGCCAGGCCGATTTTACTGCCGCGCAGGAAGGAGGAGCCCTTGATGGTGTAATCCGCGAAGACGTTGTACAGCGTGAAGGGATTGATGGTCACGGCCTGATCCACCGGGTAGGGGATCGAGATTCCGTTGATCACGTAGTTGAGCGTTGTGTTGTCGTTATACATCGTGCCCACGCGCTTGTCGACGAAACCGGCGCTCCAGTCTGTGTGGTGCCACAGCAGGCTCACGGTCTCGACGTTCTTCGGTGTGTTCGCGACCCACTCGCCACCGTTGGGAAAAGTCGGCCCGCCCTGATACTTCGCCGAACCCATGGTGCCATTGGCGTATAGCGTGAATCCATATGGCAGCACAACGTTGGTTTCCGCTTCGATACCCTTGCTATTGCTGGGCCCGGTCGCAACAGAATCGGGCTCCTCGGTATTGGGATCGGTGTAGGTATCGTAGGCGTTCTGGAAGTGGATGTAATAGGCGTCGGCATCCAGAGTCCAGCGGCGGTACTTCATCACCGAACCGACCTGATAAGTCTTAGCCAGGGTCGGCTTGGGCGGGGTCTCCACCACTCCGCCTGTAACATCGAAGACGGCGCTGGGCGGAATTACGCTGCCCTCGGCCCACTGGGCATATACCGACCAGGTGCTCCGAAGGGAGTAACGGGCGGCGATATTCGGCAACCAACTGTTGTAGTTGGTGGAATGCGAGACAAATTGCGGGCCGCCGATGCAAATCGGTGCGCCGGTGACCGGGTCGGTCCCCGTCTTTCCGCCAAGGCACAAGACCGTCTTTGCATCCTGGTATTGATTGAGCGAAATGCCGTAATTAGCGTCCTTCACGCCGACCGTGAGCGAGAACTTCGGCGCCGCGTGCCATTCGTACTCGGCAAACGGCTGCACTGCCGTAGTAATGAAATGCTCGTGGAAGTTGGGAAGGGGCGTGTCCAGCTGGGTGAGAATATTAGACGGGTACTGGTAGCGGTCGGTATAAGACCAGTCGAACCAAATGCCCGTTCGAAAGACACCGTACTTGGATTCATTACTCAAGATAGCGGTGTCCCCGGCATGCCGATACCCGTTAAGCTTGTCGACTCCGCTCGGCTTACTGGAACTGAGGTTGACAGTGGCTCCATTCTGGTAGAACTGTTTGTTCCAATAGCGCGTAGTGTATGCTTTGGTATCGAACTTCCACCCGCCGCCCAAATCGGCGTTGTAGGCGATATATTCGAAATCCGTTTGTACGTGATACGTGTTGTAGCCGTAGTAATAAGGATCGGGCGAGCCGTTCGCCAGGAGGGGAGTGCCGTCCATAAGGTAGTTATCGCCGAACTCGGCCACCTGCGCACGGGTGGGGTTAGTGGTTTTCGGGGTGTTGGTCCAAATGTCGACCAGCCCACCGTACACCGTGAGCGAACTCTTGCTGGATAGCCGGTATTGATATTTGCCGTATCCCGCCACGCGCTTCTGGCGGTTGTAAGTCTGATATCCGTCAGAGAGCAGCTGCTGGATGTCCATCAGGAAGCTATTCTTGTTGTCCTTTCCAAAAAAGCCGCTGTCGGCGTCCAGTTGGACCACGCGAGTATTAAACGACCCGTAGTCGAAGGTGGCGCGGATGTCCGGGTCTGGAAATAGGGGCGGCGACTGCAGATTGATCGATCCGCCAAAGTTAGTGGGGCCGAAGGTAGACGCCAGGCCTGGGCTACGGTCGAAATCGACAGAGTCGGTCCAGCCGCTGGGGAAGTTAGCCCACGAATGGTGCGTCGGCGTGTTGGTATCTTCGAACGGAATCCCATCGAACGTCATGGTGTATTGTCCGTCCTGGAAACCGCGGTAATAGGTAGAGCCCTGGCCGAGTCCGATGCCATTGGGATTGAGGCTGAATGTGCCGGGCGCATAGTTCACGTATTCGGAATAGTCGGCCACCGGCGACATGAAATTGTGAATGAAGTCCGAACTGACTTCGGTTCGGGCCGAAGTCGCCTCGAGAAGGTTGCCCGAGGGTGCGGTCGCCGCCGCCAACGACATGCTTTCGCTGACCGTAATCTCGCTCGCAACAGCCTCGACCGACATGGTGATGGGCGTGTCCAGTGCCGCTCCGGCCGCGACTACTCCGCCGGAACGCGTGGCTACTGCGAACCCGGGGGCCGTTACCTGGATGGTGTACGCTCCGGCGGCAAGGTTGGAGGCCGAAAAGTGGCCCTCGGCATCGGTGGTGAGCGTTTGACTAACGCCGGTAGCCTCGTTCTTGATCGACACGGCAGCTCCCAAAATGGGCTTGCCGGCCTGATCCAGCACGGTCCCGCCAACGGTCGCTCCGCCAGCGGCTTGTTGCGCTCGCAGCGGAATCGCCCCCAGAGCAGAGAAAAGGAAGCACAGACTCACGGCGGACACACTACGCCACGCGCTTTTGACACACCTCATCTACAAGTTCCTCCCAGTCAAATTCCCAGATTTAGCTTAGTCCTGAAAGGATAACTGTCCCGTGTTACAACTTCATGTCGTTGGAGTTAAGACACCGTATCGGCCAGGAGCGAGGCCGCAGAGTGCATGTTAGCCTCGGCTTGCCGCCACGCCGACCGCACCCCATACACTATGCTGGCTGAGGTGCTTCGCGGCCAGCCTGCCGTAATACCCTTCCGGGTCAAGTTCCGCGGCCCGGCGGAAATGGCTGACGGCCGCGGTAGCGTTCTCCGAGGCGAGCATTGCCATTCCGGCACGCCAGTGGAATCCGGCGACTTCCGGAGTGTAAGTGGGAGCCATTTCGCGAGCCCCCGCCGCCATCGCCTCCTGCGATTCGGCGGACCGGCCCAGGCGCGCCAAAGCCCATGCCTGATTGCCGCGAATGATGGCCAGGCGCTCGCGGGCACCTTTCCGTTCCGTCCGCGAATCGCGATGGAGTTCCAACGCGCGCTCCGCGTCCGCCAGCGCCTGCACCGGTTCCACCGCTCGCAGCAGCCGCAACTCGGCGAGGCCGGCGTACGCCGCCGAACGGCCGGACATCAGCTTGATCGCCGCTTCAAACGCTCGTTTGGCATCGTCGTAGCGGCCCTGCACCAGCAGAACCCGGCCGAGGTGTTCGAACGCCAGCGTCTTCTGCTTGGCGTCGTGCTCGGTTTCCACCAGCCCGCGTAAGATGGTCTCCGCTTCCGGAGCCCTGCCGGAATAGAACAGCGCATCCGTCTTCATCAGCTTCCAAAGAACGGTGGATGGCCAGCCCAGAGGCCCGTCGAGCATCCACAGCGCCTTCGCATATCGGCATCGCTTGATCTCCTGCTCTACCAGGTAGCCGCGAAACCCGTCGTAGCACTGGAACAGGAACTTTCCCCCAAAAAGAAATGCGATGCCGGGGATGGCCGCAAGCCACCGTATATGGAAGTGGCGGGCGATGCTGCCTCCGTAGAGCAGGACGATCACGGCCACGCCCCCCAGAATCGCTGTTAAGGACTTCGACCAGTCGTAACGCGGCGGGCCGCCAGGGCCGATCGGATCGTTAGGCAGCGGCTTGCGCTTTTTCAGCGATCCCGTCACCGTGGCGATGGTATGAGCTGCCAGGAAAATCGCCGGCAGCAGCCACACGGGCGCGCCCGGCCAGCGCCTCTTGACCAGCCAATAGCCCACGCCGCTCAATATCAGCACCATCACGACGCCGGCAGCCGTTACCGCCGGGGATGGCACGGGAGCTTGCAGATCTTCGGGAATCGCGCCCGTGGCATGCAGGACAGCTTCGCGCGCGGCCTGCCGTTGGTAGCGCGCCTTTTTTCCGCTCCACCAGATGGAATAAATGACGGCGATAACGGGCGGAATGAGAACCAGAATCGCGAAAGATCCAGCTCGCGACTCGCCGCTATATCCGATGCCCCACACGCTCCCACCAGGAGCCACGGCGATGCTCGCCGCCGTCACCATACCCAGTTCCTTCAATTGCCCGGCATGCCAGCGGCTTCCGTCGAACCAGACCAGGCCCTGTCTGCTGGTGACGGCGAAAACCGGCGGCCGTCCGGCAACTCCGTAAACCCGCGTGGAGTCCTTCAGGCCCAGGTCTTTTGGCGTGTATCGAACTTGGCTGGCGCCGTCGAGGTCGAAGCCCACCAGGTCGGCCCCGTCGCGCACCCAAACTCCGCCGCGCGTTTCGGTTTTCTTTCCGTCTTTCTCGTACCAGCCGGGCGAAGTCACGCCCAGCAACTCGGCGGCGGCGATGCCGGGCACCTTCGTCCACGATGTTCCGGCATATCGCCAGAGGCCCTGGTACGCCAGCCAGAGCGCACCATTTGCCGTGGCCGCCAGTTTGGGATCGGCCCCGAACTTTTCGTTCCAGCGCACGCCGGGCAGGTCGAGCTTGCGAACGGCCCACGCGCCGCCTTCGAAGTGCGACAGGTTGCCATCGCCGTCGATCACCCAAGCCTGCCCGCCGGCGGCGGCAATCGATGTCGGTTGCCGCGTCGCCGGGGTATTCGGATAGAACCGCCACCGTTGGCCGTCGAAGTGGACCACCCCATCGAAGGCCGCGCCCCAGACCTCATCGCCATCGAGCGTAAACCAGCCGGGAAGATAGCCGAACTTTGTCCCGAAGTCGGCTGCTGTAAAGCTGCGCCAGGACGCGCCGTCCAGCCGGCTCAGCCCCTTGTTAGTCTGAACCCATGCCACGCCGCTATCCGAGATGCTCATGCGGTACCCGGCGGCGGCCAGCGGAGGGAGGCGCTCCCATCCGCGTGCCGTTTGGCGAAACGCGATCGCTTTTATGCCGAGAATGTTAGAACCCGCAAGGAACAGAACGGACCCTACCGCGAGGGCGATGGCAATCAGCCAAACCAGCCAAAGTACTTTTGCGCTGGGCGGCGCCGAATCCGGCTGCGCGTCCATATATTTGATCGCGAGTCTACCGCAAGAGGACGCGTGGTTTCTAGTTAACGAAGGCAAGGGCCTGCTTACTATCGGCGACGGGACCTACCTTTCTGCCAGACTGAGACTCGTGACGCTCGCCGCCACCAGCACGCCTGCACGTTGAAGCCTGCCCCACGAAAAAGGTCAGAGCCGAGTTCGCGGGCTGAAGCCTCGCCTTACCTGAAGGCGGATTCTGTCATTTCGCCGGAAAACGAGGCGGCTGCCGCCTGCGCGTACGCTCGCTTCCCCAGCAGCGGACGGGCAATCCCCAGCTTCCGCATGCGGGCGATGAGCGTAGTTCGCGGCAGTCCCAGTCTGGCAGCGGCGCCGCCCGGCCCGCCCAAGACCCAGGCGGTCTCACGAAGAACCGTAGTGATGTGGATCCTCTGCGCATCCGCCAGAGTTCGAGCCTGCGGCGGCGCTCCGGCCTCGGTCACCAACTCGGCCGGAACCGGCTGCAAGGCGGGCCCGGAGCTCCGGATCACGGCGCGCTCGACGAAGTTCTGCAGTTCCCGAATGTTGCCGTGCCAATCGCGGCTCTTGAGAGCCTCCATCACCTCGTCCGGGATCACGTCGATCAACTTCCCCTGCCGCTCCGCAAACTTTTGCACGAAATGCGCCACCAGCGCCGGAATATCCTCCGTCCGCTCGCGCAAGGCAGGGAGCGTGATGGGGAAGACATTCAACCGGTAATACAGGTCCGCGCGAAATTTTCGCTCCCCCACCATGCTCCAGAGATCCTGATTGGTGGCGGCAATCACGCGCACGTCCACCTGAACCGTTCGCCCGCTCCCCAACCGCTCGAACTGCTGTTCCTGCAAAGCGCGGAGAAGCTTCGGCTGCAACTCCAGCGGGAGGTCTCCAATCTCGTCCAGAAACAGCGTTCCGCGGTCGGCGGATTGAAACCGCCCGATGGACTGCGCCACGGCGCCGGTAAATGCGCCGCGTTCGTGGCCAAACAGCTCGCTCTCCAGCAAGCCACTGGGGATCGCCGCGCAATTTACGGCCACAAAGCGATTGTTCCGGCGAGGGCTGGCGTCGTGAATCGCCCGCGCCACCACTTCTTTCCCGGTGCCCGTTTCCCCCTGCACCAGAACCGCACAGCCGGCATGCGCAACCATGCGAATTTCATCGAGTACCGCCCGGAATCTCGGGCTGGATCCAATCAAATCGGTGGCCATCGTATTGCTCCTTGCGAACCTGCTCCCCAACACTCCCTATGAATCCGGCGGGCCGGTCAGCGCGCCGTGAATCGCATCCAGGAGTTCGACACCATCGAACGGCTTGTACAGAAAGTCGATTGCTCCTTCGTCCAGCGCGCGCTGCCGGACATCATTGTCGTAATGAGCGGATATGAGAATTACGGGTAACTTGGGAGAATGCGATCGGATGCGCCGCGCCAGCTCCAGTCCGTCCATTCCAGGCATTCGGACATCGGTAATTACGCAGGCCGCGCTGGGCAGTGTGCCGGATTGCAGAAATTCTTCTGCAGAGGGGAAAATCGACGAAATGTATCCGGCCGATTCCACCAGGCTCGCGAGCGACTCCCGAACTCGGTAGTCGTCATCCACTCCCACTACAATGTGTTTTGCTACGTCTTCCATTTACAAAGGGTCTCCAGGAATATTTCGATGATAGGGCGGAACGCCGGAGCGGGCTATTATAGGTTTATTTAGCCGTTGTGCGGGCGGCCACGGCGCGAGCCGCTGAGCGCATACACCCCCGATCCTTCGCGGGCTGAAGCATGGCTGAAACCCGCGCCACCGGTGGGGTGGGCTGCAGCCGGCTTCAGCCCGCCAGTTAGTTACTCTCTGGCGCAAAATTACCGTCGATTGCCAAAGACCGCTTGCTGACGCGCGCGGCTCCTGTAATACCTCGCTGATTCCACGAGACTTCTTACTGAGCCACGACCGTAAAGTAAGGGAGTGGTCATCGACGACCGGAAACTGAATTTCGCGCTCGAAAGTAGTTATCGGCCAAATAAAAGGCGAATCCTTGCCTATTTAGCCCCGCTTTGGTGTACGATGGCGAGCTTATCGGCCATTCGCACGAGTTCCGCCAGGGAGCGGGCGCCCATTTTCCGCATGATCTGGCCGCGATGAACGCCAATCGTGATTTCGCTGGTGCCGAGGTCGGAGGCCGTCTGCTTGTTGGCAAAGCCGGCCACCACGAAGGGCAGCACCTGCCGCTCGCGGGGCGTCAGAAGGCCGTAGCGCTGCCGTAGCTCGGCGAGTTCCAACCTCTTCTGGCGTTCCACCCGATCGCGGGCGATCGCCGCGTCGACGGCTGCGAGCAACTCCCGCTCGCCGAACGGTTTCGACAGGAACTCGATGGCGCCGGCCTTCATGGCTCGCACCGAAGATGGCACATCGCCGTGGCCGGTGACAAACACGATGGGCGGAGCGTTGCCGTCCGCCAGCACCCGCTGCAGTTCGAGACCGCTGATGTCGGGGAGCTGCAGATCGAGGATCAGGCAGGCCGGGGCGTCCGGTTTTTCGGCCTCCAGAAATTCCGCGGCCGTGCCGAATGTCTCGGCGCGCAGTCCCACGGAGGCGATGAGGCTCGAGAGCGCCTCCCGGATTCGATAGTCGTCGTCCACCACGAATACGATGGGCTCACCGGAACTCATGACGCCGTCTCTCCATCGCTGGATAAGGTAACGCTGGGTAAGGTAAAGAAGAAACTCGTGCCGGCTCCCTCGCCGGGCACGGCCCACAGACGGCCGGAGTGCGCGTTTACGATGGTGCGGCACACCGCCAGCCCCATGCCGAGACCATTTTGCTTGGTGGTGAAAAAGGCTTCGAAAATCTTCTCGGAATCGGCCAGCCCGGTTCCGAAATCGCGGATCTCGACGAGCACATGATCGTCGGGCTGCCGGCGGGATCGGACGACCAGCTTCCGGGGCCGATCGACCATGGCATCCATCGCTTCCATGGCATTGAGAATCAGGTTCAATAATAACTGCTGCAATTGAACCCGGTCGCCCACAACAGGCCGAAGGTCCTGGGCGAGAAAAGTCTCCAGAACCACCTGCCTCTTCGCCAACTCGCCCGCGAGCAGGCTCAGTACCTCACGGATCATCCCGTTGGTGTCGACCGGCGCCTTCTCCGCGATACCCCGCTTGAACAGCGCACGGATGCGGCGCACGATCTCGCCGGCCTCCTTGCCGTCGCGGACGATTCTTTCGGCGGCCTCCCGGCCTTTCGCCAGGCTCGGCGGCTCCGCTGAAAGCCAGCGCAGACAGGCGTGCCCGTTGGCTACCACCGCCGCCAGTGGCTGATTCACTTCGTGCGCGATGGAGGCCGCCAGCTCGCCGATGGTGGCAAACTGCGTGGCTCGCGACAGCCGGCTGCGCGTATCGAGCAGAGCTTCTTTGGCGCTCTTCTCGCTATCGATGTCGGTGATCAGCCCGTACCAGCGGCAGATTTGGCCGTCGCTGCCGCGTTGCGGCACAACCCTTGCGTGGAACCATCGGTATACGCCGTCCGCGCCGGCCAGGCGAAACTCCACGTCGAGGCGGCGGCCGGTTTCCACCGACTGCGCCCACTCGCTTACCATCCGGTCCCGCTCGTTGGGATGAATCAAGGAATGCCAGTTCTGCAAGCCGTCCAGAGTTTTTCCGGTATACTCCCGCACCTGTTGGCTCACGAACTCCAGATCGCCGGCGGATGTACTCGTGTAGACCATGCCGGGAATACCGTCGACAATCAGCCGTAAGTCCTGTTCGCTGGCACGGAGAACTTCCTCGGCCTGCTTGCGATCCTGAATGTCGGCGTTGGTCCCGTACCATTTCACGATCGCTCCCGATTCGTCGCGCCACGGATTCGTGCGGAACAGAAACCAGCGATATTGCCCGTCGAAGCGGCGCAGGCGCCCTTCCACTTCTCCCGCGGCGCCCGAGGCCAGCGCGTCTCGCCAGTACGGCATCAAAGTGCTCCGGTCGTCGGGGTGGATCGCGACTGTCCAACCCCAATCCAGCGCGGCTTTCGGCGAGAGGCCGGTATAATCCAGCCAAGGCCGATTGAAGAACTCAATGGAACCGTCCGGACGAGCGGACCACGCCAGCGTGGGAATGGTATCGACGATCGTCCGCAGTTGATCCTCCGACCTCTTAATGTCGTCGAAGGCCCGCTGCAGTGCCGCCCTGGCCTGCCGTTGTTCGGTGACGTCGATCATGGTCCCGACAAGTTCCACCACCTTTCCCGTGGCGTCGAGTATCGGGTGCCCAACCATGCGCAGGGTCCGGCTCGGCCCGTCGAATCTGGCAAACTGGAATTCGCCCTGAAATTGCCCCGCTTTCCGGCGTGCGGTTTCGAACAATCCTCGGATTTCGGCCCACTCTTCGGCCGGAAACTGGCGGCTAAGCTGGGTCATGGTGGGAGGGTCGCTCCCCAGTGGAAGTCCGGTGATGCGGAAGAGCTCCGCCGACCAGTAGGTGAACTCCAAATCGGGCGAGCAGGCCCAACTTCCGGTCTGGCCCAGTCTTTGCGCCTCCGCCAGATAAGCTTCGCTGCGCTGCACCTGCGCGGCGGTTCGCCGGCTGGTCTCGTCAGCGCGCCGCTTGGTTTCGATCATGACCGCACCCAACGCCGCGGCTGCCAGAAATACCGCCAGACGGGGGATCGAGGAAGGCTGCATCCACAGACTCCGCTGCGGCGGCAGCCAAAAATAATCGAACGCCAGGGCCGACAGGGC